>JBEBRC010000126.1:0-10333 GCA_040395055.1 Steroidobacter denitrificans | reverse complement strand
CGCCCGTCCCATGCTTCATGATGTCTGATGCCTCCGGAGCGCTTGCGCGACACCTCGCCCCGGCGTCGGGCGGTACGGCGCCGCATCGCTCGCAAGCCCAGACGCGAACCGGCCCGGACTTGTCCGCCTGGGACGGGTTGACGGGGAAACGGTCCTCAGGTTCGCTAGCATGGGAGGGTCCAGCTGCTTCGGTTGCGGCGCCGGCGTCTCAGCATCAAGGGGAAGGTTCATGGGCATTCTGGATCTGGGCCGCTACAAGGGGATCGTGTTTGCGATCACCGGCTTCCTGGTCTTCATCGCCGTGATTCTGGCCATGAATCACAGCAGGCTGGGCCAGATCCCGTACAACATCGCCGCGGCCAAGTACCTGGCGGAGCGCCAGGCGCAACCACGCGCGCTCTACGATGCCGGCCTCGTTGCCAGCTCGCAGCTGCAGGCCGGAGAGCCGATCGAGGAGGCGATCGAGTCGCTGCGCCGGGCGGCAAAATCCTACGACGATACGATCGGCGCGCTCGCCCAAGGCGGCATGATCGGTGCCGACAACGACCGGATGATCACCCTGCCGGCGCTTGCCGACGAGCATGCCGCCCGCCTGCTGGCGGACAACGCCAAGATCTGGAGTGCCTACAAGACCAGGCTCGACCCGGTCCTGCGCTTCTCCGGCTCGCCCTACCCGGCGCCGTCGGCAAGCGCGCTGGCAGCCGCAGCGCAACCCGGCGCCGATCCCGCTGCCGTTCGATCCGGCAGCGATCCGCCCCTGGCCGCCGCTGCCGCGCTCAGCCCTCGCGGGCGCCACCTGCGCCAGGCGCTCGATGAGTTGAATCAGTACGGCGAGAGTTCCTATGCGCAATTGACTCGCGTCCTGTCCGAGCTTGCCGGTGTGGTCGAAACGCATGCTGCGCGGCAGGTTCGCATGTTGCGGGCGATCCAGGTCGGGGGGATGGTCGCGGCCACGCTGCTGCTGGGAGCGATTTTTTTCTACTTCGCGCGCAACATGCGCAAGGAAGAAATGATCGGCCGCCGCGCCCGCAAGGAAACGGAAGACATTCTGCGCACCGTCAACGAGGGCCTGTTCCTGCTGGACAAGGACTTCAATCTTGGCAGCGAGCGCTCGATGGCGTTGAATGCGATCTTTCGCCGAGAGGACTTTCACCGCCTGTCGTTCGATGAGTTGCTCAAGCAGATCGTGCCGGAGAAGACGCTCAAGACGGCCATGGACTACGTTTCGCTACTGTGGGGCGAACGCGTCAACGAGAAACTGATCAAGTCCATCAATCCGCTGAGCGAAGTCGAGGTGCATTTCGACAATCCAGCCGGCGGCTTCGACACTCACTTCCTGGAGTTCGATTTCAATCGTGTGAAATCCGCCGGCTCGCTGTCGCACCTGCTGGTGACGGTGAACGATGTGACCAAGCGAGTGATGCTGGCGCGCGAACTGCAGGAGTCGCAGGAAAAAGCCCAGGCCCAACTCGACTTGCTGCTGCGTATCCTGCACGTCGAGCCGGACAGCCTGACCGGGTTCCTGGACGACGCCGAGGTGTCATTGAAGATGGTGAACTCCATCCTCAAGGAGCCGGCCCGCGAAGAAACGGCGTTTCGCGCCAAGATCGACGGCATCCATCGCCAGGTGCATGCGGTCAAGGGCGAGGCCTCGGCGCTGGGCTTGAACACCGTCGAGCAGCGCGCGCATGCGTTCGAGGAATCGCTCGGCGAGCTGAAGTCGCGCCAGCCGCTTTCCGGCAGTGATTTCCTGCCACTGGTCGTCAAGCTCGACGATCTGTTCAATCACCTGGCCCAGGTGCGCGAGATGCTCGGGCGGCTGGTCGACCTGCATCAGGCCATCGCCAGCCGCGGCAGTCACAGCCAGGGCCGCGGCCAGGCCGAGGCGGAGAAAGTCGATCGCTGGCTCAACGCTCCGCAGCCGGCGATGCAGGCGGCGACGCAAGAGGATCAAGCCGACGCAGGGCTGGCGCGCACCCTGGAAGATCTGGCGCTGCGGGTGGCAAACAGCCAGTCCAAGCAAGTACAGCTTCATTGCACCGGCCTGGAGGGTGTGCCACCGGCCTACCGGCGCGCGGTCAAGGACATCACGATCCAGCTGGTGCGCAATGCCGTGGTACACGGCATCGAAGAGCCAGCCGCGCGCCACCAGGCGAAGAAACCGCCGGTCGGGACGCTGGTGGTGGAGTTCGCGGCCCACAAGGCCGATGGTTACCAGCTGATGGTGCACGACGACGGACGCGGCCTGCAGTTGGATCGCATCAAGGAAGCGGCGATCGAGCGTGGCCTGATCAGCGCGGCGCAGGCGGCGCTGCTGGATGCGCGCCAGGTCATGGCGCTGATCTTCCGTCCTGGCTTCTCGACCGCACAACGCGTGACGGTCGACGCCGGGCGCGGCGCGGGCATGGACCTGGTGCGCACCCTGGTCGCCGAACTCGGTGGGCGCGTCGGCCTGGCCTCGGCCAGCGGCAGGTTCTCCAAGTTCAAGATCTGGCTGCCGGCGACCGAGCGCGCGGCCGCGGCATGATCGGCTGACGACTTCGCTCCACGAGGGACTGCCATGGCATACCCATCAGCAAAGGCCGATCCGTTGACGAACGGCAAGCTCAAGCTCATGATTTGCGACGATTCCAACATCATCCGCCGTAAGATCGAGCGTGAGCTGCAGGTCGGCCGGCTGCAGGTCACTGCCACGCCAGCCAATGGCAGGCAAGCCGTCGAAGCGTTCAGCAGGGAACCCGCGGACGTGGTCACGATGGACATCACGATGCCTGAGATGGACGGCATCGAATGTGTCGAGAACCTGGTGCGGATCAAACCGGACGTGCTGATTCTGATCATCTCGGCACTTTCCGACAAAGCCACGGCCATCGAGGCACTGAAGAAGGGCGCAAATGGATTTCTATGCAAACCGTTCACGGATCGCCAGCTCACGGAAGCGCTGGAAGAACTGTTGAGGGGCGCAGGCAATGATGACTAGAGTCGAATTGGAAACCTTCGTCGAAGGCACGACGAATTATTTCGCGACCGCCGCCAATCAGCCCGCCTCCGTCGGTTCTCCCTATATCGTCCAGGAGGGCCGCCCCGCGATCCAGGAATTCACCGGCATGATCAGCATTGCCGGAAAACGCCGCGGCATCGTCTATTTCACCGCGTCGCGACCCATGCTCACCGTGATGCTGATGCGCATGGGGGAAACCGAGCTGACTCAGGAAAACATGTGCGACCTGGTGGGCGAGGTCGCCAACACGATTTCCGGCAATGCCCGCCGCGACTTCGGCAAGGATTTCATGATTTCCGTGCCGACCGTGGTCGCCGGAGAACCCGAGAAGATCGTCACTCCCGACAACCTGCGCTCGTTCGTCATCCCGATCAACTGGCGCAGCCACTCGGCTCAACTGGTGGTATGCCTGGAGTGAGGCGCTCGGCCGTCACTGGCAACCGACTTGGGATAATGCGGTGCAGAGCATACGGCACGACCCGAATCTCGCTGCGCTGCAAGCCAGCAGCGGCCTCGCAGGACACGTTATCGATGTCATCGTACTGACCTCCGACGCGGGCCTGCTTGCCACGCTGCGTGACGCCTCCGCCAGCGAACATGCACTGTGGCACGCTCCGAGCGCCGAGGCGGCGGTCGATCTTCTGGTCGGCGGCCGCTGCAACCTGCTCATCGCCGACCTGGATGCCCTCCACGGCGATGCAGCGACGCTGCTCCAGCGGCTGTGCGCCCAATTCCCGGAACTCGTATTGATGGCCACCGGTCGCCGCACCGCCGAAAGCACCGTCATCTCGCTGCTTGGCAGCGGCGACATCTATCGCTTCCTGCACAAGCCGGTTTCACCGGCGCGTGCACAGCTGTTCCTCGCGGCCGCGTCTCGCCGCTACACGCAAGCGCGCAGCATGGAGCCGATCGCGCTGACCACGATAAAGACGCTGAGCTCGCGCGCCGGTCTACCCAGGCTGGCTGCCGTGTTGTCGGCGGCCCTCATCGCACTGCTGGCATCGATCGCCTGGCAAACGCGCGACTCGGCGCTGCCCGATACGCCGCCACTGGGCATGGGCGCATCCTCGATCGCGGAACAGGTCGCCGATCTGCTGGGGCGCGCGCAGATGGCCTTGGCCACGGGCCGCTTGAGCGACCCCCAGGGCGACAATGCGCTCGGGTACTTCCGTGACGTGCTCGCCCTGCAACCGCATCAACCGGATGCGCTGGCGGGCATCGAGCGCGTCGTTGCAGTCATGGAAGTACGGCTGGTGGAGGCAATACGCGCCCGTGATGCACCGCGGGCCGCAGCCGCCTTCATGGCCTTGCAGCGCGCCCAGCCGCGACACCCGAATCTCGATGCCCTCCAGGCGCAGCTGTTGGCACTATCGCGCAGCATTCGGCCGCCCATCGCCCCGGCCGCACCACCGGATCGATGAGCACGGCCGTCGGATACGCTCAGGGCGTCTCTGCAATCACGGCCTGGCCGTTTTCCACCTCGCCATACTGCGCCAGCACCTTGCGCAGTGATGCGCCGTCGCCCACGGCCACGATCTGCAGCCGCTCAGGATCGTAGTATTTCCGCGCCACGCGCTGCACCTCGGCGGCCGTGATGGATTCGACACGCTGCGGGTATCGATCCCAGTAATCCGACGGCAAGCCGTAGATCTTCTGTACCAGCAGATTGCCGATCAGCGCCTGCGGCGACTCCAGCGACAAGGCAAAGCCGCCGACCAGGGCGCGCTTGGCGTCCTGCAGCTCCTGCGCCGACACCGGCTGCGTCCCGATGCGACGGATCTCGGCGGTCAACTCGTGCATGGCGCCCTCGGTGACGGCCGTGCGCACATCGGTAACGGCGGCGACGAAACCAGGGAAGGTGGAACCGGTGAACAGGCTCGACACGCCATAGGTGTAGCCCTTGTCCTCGCGCAGGTTGAGGAACAGGCGCGACGCCGGCCCGCCGCCCAGGATGCGGTTCATCACCAACATCGGGAAATAGTCATCGCTGTTGCGCTCGATCCCCAGCCCACCGACCCATAGCGAGGCCTGTACCGATCCTGGCCGATCGACCAATACGACACGGGCCTTGGAGGGCGGTGACAACGATGGCAGCGGGACGGCCTCGACCTCGCCTTTGGGCCAGCTGCCGAAGACTCGCTCCAGCTTGGCCACCAGTTCCTTGAGCGTCAGGTCGCCATGAGCGATCAGGATCGTGTTGTTGGGCCGATAGTACTTGTCGTGATAGGCCGCCAGGTCCTCGCGGGTCAGCGACTGCAGCGCTGCCTCCGGCGGGACGACGTGGCTGCCGGGATGATCGCCGTAGACCGCCTGCATGAACTGCTCACGCGCCAGAAAGCCCGGCAGCGAACGCTGGTATTGCAGTGAAGACAGGTAGCGCGTCCTGAACTTCTCCAGCTCCTGCGCCGGGAATTGCGGATGGCGGACGACATCCGCGGCCAGGCTGAAAATGGCATCGGCATGTTCGCTCAGGCCCGTGACATTGATGGCGGTCTCGCCCGAGGAAGGCGTGGCGCTGGCGCTCAGCACCGCCCCCAGGGTCGCAAGCTGCTCGGCGATGTCGCGGCTGCTGCGCTCCTTGGTTCCCTCGCGCAGCAATGCGGCGGTGACCATCGCCAGTCCGTGCCGTGCCGGAGGATCCGCCAGGCCGCCGCCCCTGATCGACATCTGCAGTGTGAACATCGGCAGCTTGTGATCTTCCAGCAATGCGACCCGCAGGCCGTTGGACAAAGTCGCCTCCTGCGGCTTCGGTAGCACGACGCGCAATGTCTCTGGGTTCACAGGCGCCTTGCCTTTCAAGTCCACGCCCGTGACCGATTGGGTGATCGCGGATTCAGGTTGCTCGCCCGGCAACGATTGCCCGATGGCGAAGGGTGAAGCCAGTAAGGCGCCGGTCAGCAGGGACAGAATCGTGCGCTTCATGTCAGCCATTCCTTCAATTGCCTGAGACAGCGACGCCCGCCCCGGGCGCGGTCGGTGATGTGAGGGCCGCAACCGGTGTGGGTGGCGGGGCCGCGGCGGGCGTGGTGATCATCACGGTCCGATTGCGTTCCTGAAGATATTGCCGGGCGACGCGCTGCACGTCCTCGGCCGTGACCGCATCCAAGCGCTCGAGCCTGGTGTTGATCAAGTTCGGATCGCCATACTTCACCGCGTAGCCTCCCAGCATGTTGGCGCGTGCCTGGGCGCTGCGGATGCTGTGCAGATAGCCCAGGCGGGTCGTATTCTTCGCCTTCTCCAGCTCCCACTGTGCGATTCGATGCTGCATCAGGCGCTGCACTTGCGCATAGATCGCCGCCTCCACCTCGTCGGGACTGCTGTCTGGACGCAGGGTGGCGCCAACATAGAGTCCACCGGGACCGATGCGCTCATCGACGAAGCCGCCGATGTCGACCACCAGCTCCTTGTCCTTGCTCAGGCTCTGGTACAGGCGCGAGCTGTCCCCGCTCTGCAGCGCCGAGGAGAGTACTTGCAGGGCGGGCAGGTCGGGGGTGTTGCCAGGAGGGAGTTTGTACGCGATCTGGATCTGCGTCAGGCGCGCCAGCGGATCCGTCATCGTTTCGCGTCGTTGCGCCTTCTGCGGCGGCTCCCTCAGGTCGACCTTGGGCGCGGGACGCTGGCGCGGAATATCCTCGAAATGGCGCCGGATCAGTCGCAAGGCCTGTTCCGGGTCGAAATCGCCGACCAGGCTCAGCACCGCGTTATTGGGCGCGTAGTAGGTCTTGAAGAATCCAGCCACGTCGGCCACCCCGGCAGCGTTGAGGTCCTCCATCGATCCGATGGTGGAGTGCTGGTAGGCAAAATTATCGTAAAAAAGCTCGATGAAGCGCTCGTCGGCTCGCCCATAGGGCTGGTTGTCGACGCGCGAACGGCGTTCCTCCTGCACCGCATGGCGTTGGTTGTCGAGCTTCTCCTGCGTGATCTCCAGTGAGCGCATCCGATCGGCTTCCAGGAACAGCGCCAGCTCGAGCTGGTTCGCCGGCAGCGTTTCGAAGTACTGCGTGATGTCCGCGTTGGTGGTGCCGTTCATCGAGCCGCCGTTGGAGAAGATCTGGTAGAAATGCTCGCCATCGCCGACGTTCTTCGAGCCCTTGAACATCATGTGCTCGAACAAGTGGGCAAAGCCGGTCAGGCCTTTGCGCTCATTGCGTGAGCCGACGTCATAGACGATGTTCAGCGCGATGACCGGAGCGCTGTGATCTTCCACCAGTTGCACACGCAGGCCGTTCTTGAGGGTGGTGACGGTAAAGTCGACATGGACTTTGGGACTCGGCTCGCCCGCCTCGCCCGCCCAGCTGAGGCCGCACACCGCCAGCCCAGACAAGCCCAGCCCAAGCACCGTCAGTGCGGGCCGGAGCAGTGCGGACAAGGCCGGCCTGGGCAGGATTCCTGGGCGCAGATTCCTTTCGATTCGGGACGCTGGCGCCAGGATGTGACGCAGACAGACTCTCGAGGTCCGGTTCATAGGCCTGAAGCTCCGTGGATTGGTCGCGGCCGCACCGGCCGCATTCATACATGCGTGGCGCCGAGAATACACCAGGAGTCCGCCATCGCGGCCAGGAACGGCGCCAAGTACGCCTCGCGGACCGCCGGTAAACGACCAGGCCTGCTGCAAGTGGCGGGCCTGGTGCAATCTCCTCGAGGTGAAACGAACGCTCAGGCCCCTGCCGGCCGGCGATCAGGGAATGGTCTTGCTCCCGATATTGGACAGCGCGCTCTCCGCACCGCTGGTGGTGTAGGCCTTCACGGCAAAGTGCCAAGTCCCGGACGCCAGGTCGGTGACGACATAGGATGCCAGGCCGGGATTGGCGATCTGCGCCACTTCGCTCAAGTCCGATGCCGACCTGCCGTACACCACCTTGAAGCCCGCCAGGCCCGAGATCGCGCTGCCGTCCGTGTTCTGCGTCGGCGGCGTCCAGGACACCGTGGCGCTGCCGCTCGAAGACTCGGACACCGTGATGGCAAAGGCCCGCAGCGAAGCGCTGGCATTGCCATCGCTCACTGAAATGACGATGTTCGAGTAGGTGCCGACATGCGCCGCGCCGGGCGTGCCCGACAAACGACCCGTGCCGGCGTTGAACGTCGCCCACGACGGACGATTCTCGATGCTGAATGTCAGCGTATCGTCATCCGCATCGGTGGCCGTCGGCCGGAAGTCGTAGGCGACGCCCGCCTTCGCGCTGCTCGCCGGCGTACCGGAAATCCGCGGCGCTTCGTTGGCGGCGGCCGTCACGGCGATGGCGAACGCGGGCAGCGATGCCTGCGCTCGAGCGTCGCTGACGCTGATGACGATGTTGCCGAAGGACTTGCCGGCATCGGTGCTTGCCGGTGTGCCGCTCAAGCGGCCGGTCGCTGTGTCGAAGCTTGCCCAGGACGGCCTGTTCTCGATCGAAAAGCCAAGCGTATCCTTGTCGGCATCGCTGGCAGTGGGCCTGAAGAGATAGGCCGTGGCGGCCTCGACGCTGGTAGCCGGCGAACCGGTAATCGTCGGCGCACGATTCGGCTGCTGTTGCACATTGATGGAGAACGCCGCCAGCGAGGCGGAGGCACGCCCGTCGCTGACGCTGATCACGATGTTGGCATAGTTGCCGACCTGGCCAGCGCTGGGCGTGCCGCTCAGGCGCCCCGTGGAACTGCTGAAGCTGGCCCAGGAGGGACGATTGGAAATCGAGTAGGTAAGTGCATTGCCATCCGGATCGCTGGCCGAAGGCTGGAACGAATAGGCCTGCGTCGCCTGCACGCTGGTGGCCGGGGAACCGCTGATGGTCGGCGCACGATTGTCCGAACGCACATCGATCGAGAACGCCGGCAACGCGGCGGCGGTGCGCCCGTCGCTGACGCTGATCATGATGTTCGAATAGGTTGCGACCCGATTCGTGCCCGGCGTGCCGCTGAGCACTCCGGTGGAACTGCTGAAACTGGCCCAGGAGGGGCGATTGGACACCGAGAACGACAGCTGGTCGCCGTCCGGATCGCTCGCAGCCGGCTGGAATACATAAGACTGGCCGGCCATCACCGTCGCCGGTGGCGCACCGGAAATCATCGGTGCCGAATTCGGTGCCGAATTCGCCTGCGGCGCCTGGGCGGGCAGATTGACCCGAATTCGAAACGGCCCGATGGAGCGGGTATCGCGCCCATCGGTCACGGTAATCGTGATGTCCTCGCTCTCGCCGACGCTCTGCGCGTCCGGCGTACCGGCCAGCTGCCCCGTTTCATCGCTGAACTGCGCCCAGGCGGGCTGGTTGGTCACTGAGAATTCGAGGAAGTCCTGATCGGCATCGTACGCCTCGGGCGTAAACGAATAGGTTTCACCGACCAGCACGGCGGACGGCGGCGTGCCCCGAATCTCCGGCGGGCTGTTCTCTATCGGCGCCGTCGCCACCGGTTGCGATGCGACCGGCGGCACCAGCTCGGCCGGCTGATCCTGCGAACTCTCCTCCAGACAGCCGCCCAGCGCCAATGCGACCAGCAGCACCATCGCCCGCTGGGCGAGCGTCTTGCCGAGAATCATCGTACCGGTCATTGCTTCCACCTCTGCTTCACGCAGCACTGCAACAGGCGCGATACACGACGCCGTTCGCATGCCGGGATCGGGGCAATGACGCTGCCGCCGCATCGCGGCGGCGGAGTGCTGAAACAAAGGGCGTACGCGCACCATGGGTACGCGCCATTCGCCGATCGACACATGTCCGTTCGCCACGCACGGTGTGGTGGCACATGTGGCAACCCCGCTGTCGTAGGATCTCGATCCCGTAGACCGGAGGCTTTGCGTCCCCGTCTTTCGACGGGTTTGCCCATATCACACGCTGCTCCTCGTTCTTCGTCTTCATTAACGAGCCACGCACGGGCGCGACCAGCCATTACCTGGGCAGCCTGCGGACGCAACGATGGAGAGAAGTCGATGGATGACGACAGGGCTTCATGATGAAGCCTCTACCGGCAACCCCGCTATCCCGCGCATCATGCGTTGGACCGGAAGCTTTGCGTCACCGCCTTTCGACGGCTCTGCCCTTGTGTAGTGTTATCGAGTAGACAGCAGCGAATCGTCTTTTGCAATTGTCGTTGTCCACCGACAAAGCGACCATGAATTCACATAACATTCATGCACATGCGCAGCAGGACGTGTCTTCACATAAGGCGTACGTTTGCTTGACGCTCAGCCCCTGCGATACGTCCTTGAACCTTGCGCCGGCGCCGTGGCGCCGTGCGACGGATCGCCGGCTCTTGCATGCGCCGGTCGCAACCGCATCGAGGCCAGGGAAAGACTGATGAAAGAATGAGCAAGGAGCCAAGGCAGGCGCGCGAAAAAAACTGCACCGCGAACGATCGGCG
>JBEBRC010000125.1:0-10375 GCA_040395055.1 Steroidobacter denitrificans | reverse complement strand
CGCACCACATAAGTCGTGGAGCGCATATCCGCCGCGTTGGTCGAGGCCAACTGCGCCGTGGCCGGGATGTCGATCACCTGGCCGATCGACAGCGTGCCCTGGCGCGACAGGTTGTTGGAACTGGCGAGGCTATCCATGCTCACCCCGTGCGTGCGCGCGATCGCCCACAGCGTGTCTCCGGCGCGCACCACGTGTTTGCCGGGGCGGGCATTGGCGCGGCGCGCCGGCTGGGCATCGAGCGAGCGTGCATCCAGCGCCGCAAGCTGGGCGGCGCTTTGCCCGGCGCCGGTACGCGGCGCGGCGGCGATCAGCAGATCCTGGCCTGGATGAATGAGCGTGCTGCGCAGCTTGTTGGTGGCGCGCAATGCGGCCACCGACACGCCGTACTTGCTGGCGATTTCACCCAAGGTATCGCCGCGGCGCACGCGGTGGTACACCACCCGCACGCGCTCTTCCGGCGGCAGCGCCGCGATGCCCTGCGCAAAGCGCTGTTCACGATCGATCGGCACCAGCAGGTGATGCGGACCTTCCGGATCGGTGACCCAATGATTGAACGCGGGATTCAGTGCCAGCAATTCCTCCTTCGGCAGCTCGGCGATCTCGGCGGCGATCTGCAGGTCGATCTGTCCTTGGACCTCGACCTTGGCGAAGTAGGGCTGGTTGGCAATGTTGGAGAATTCCAGGCCGTGGCGAGCCGGGTCGCCGACGATGCGCCGCATCGCCAGCAGCTTGGGCACATAGGCGCGGGTTTCGCGCGGCAGCTGCAGGCTGAAGAAGTCCGTGGCCTTGCCGGCGGCCAGGTTGCGCTTGACCGCGCGTCCGACATTCGCCTCGCCGGCATTGTAGGCCGCGACCGCGAGCAGCCAATCGCCGTTGAACTCTGCGGCCAGGAACTGCAGGTAGTCCAGCGCCGCGCGGGTGGCGGCGAGCACATCGCGCCGTCCGTCGTAATACCAGTTCTGCTTCAAGCCATAGTGCTGGCCGGTGGAGGGAATGAACTGCCATAGCCCGGAGGCGCGGGCGCGCGAGTAGGCCACCGGATTGAAGGCACTTTCCACCACCGGCAGCAGCGCCAGCTCCAGCGGCATCTGGCGCGCTTCGATTTCCTGCACGATGTGATACAGGTAGCGTTCGCCGCGCTTGAAGGTACGGTCCAGGTAGGCTGGATGGCGCACGAACCAGGCGACTTCCCGCTCCACCGCTTCGTGATCCACATCGGTGAAGGCGAAGCCGGCGCGAATGCGATCGAACAGATCGTCGATCGGCGCCACCTCGGCCTCCGACTTCCCGCTCCGCCGTTTCTTGACCAGGCGCGGCTGCGATTCGGTGCGCGCATCCAGGGTCTCGATCGCCTCTTCGATCTGTTCCGGGCCCGAGGTGCCGATCGCGGCCTCATCGAGCTTGCCCAGCGCCGGATCGAGCACGGCTTCGGCGTCTTCGGCGGGCGCCGTGGCCATATGGCTGCAGCCGGCGGTCAACAAGGTACACGCGACTGCAAGCACGGCGTACAGCACGGATGGCGGGCGTTGCGCCTCGATCATTGGACCTCTCCACGACTGAGACCGGGCCGCCAGGCAGCCGGCTCAAGCGTTGTCATTGATTAACGTTCTTGGTCCTGGTCGCATCGGAACGCATTCCGATCCCATGAGATCGGAATGGATTCCATTGCCGCACCGGCCGTCCGGCTTGCCTAGACCCCATACTCGACAGCCGGAATGCATTCCCGGCCGATTCACTCTCCGTATCCTTCCTCACCGCCATCGCGTCCTGGCGCCCGCCGTGGCGGCGCGTCCAGGCGCCGCGACATCCTTGCCCGGCACATCCTTAAGCCCGGCACAGCGGCAAGCCAGCGGCCGGTCGGGCCCGCGCTAGGCGCGAAAAGCGTCCTTCCAGCGGCGGATGGCCGCGAAAACCTCGGTCTCGCTCTCTAGCCTGCGGCCAGCCTGGGCTTCCGCGGCCTGTTTCACAGTTTCCCGATCGCAGCGCAGGAAGGGATTCACCTCCCATTCCCGATGCATCGCGGACGGAATCGTCGCCTCGCCGCGCTCGCGCCGGGCGCGGCATTGATCCAGGTACTCGGCGGTGTGCGCATTATGCGGTTCCACGGCGAGGCTGAATGCAAGATTGCTCAGGGTGTACTCGTGGGCGCAATACACCTGGGTCGAGGCCGGCAACGCCGCCAGTTTGGCCAGAGAGCCGGCCATTTGTTCCGCTGTTCCTTCGAACAATCGTCCACAGCCGGCGCTGAACAGGGTATCGCCGCAAAACAAGGCGCCATGTCCCACATAGGCGATGTGTCCGGCCGTATGGCCGGGGACGTCCAGCACCTCGAATTCCAGCCCCAGGGCCTCCAGCCGCACCCGATCGCCCTCGCGCAGCGGGCGAGGATCCCCCGGGACGCGCTCGCCGGCCGGTCCGAACACCGGTACCGGATGGCGTCGTAGGAGATCGGCTACACCGCCCACATGATCGCCATGGTGGTGCGTGATCAGGATCGCGGCCAGGGTCAGACGCTGGGCGGCCAGTGTCTCCTCGACCGGGCGTGCGTCGCCGGGATCCACGACCACCACCTGGCTCGGATCCCGCGCAGCATGGATCAGCCAGATGTAGTTATCGGCGAATGCCCGAACCGGGGTGACCTGCAGCATTTTTCCTGAACCATCCCGGGAGGCTACACGTTCCAAAACAGGCGGTATTAAACATGCCAGTGTCGGCAGCGGCAAGCGTCGCCATTCGCATGCGATACGGCCGCGCCGCTCCCAAGGCGTTATCCTAGGGGCCATGACCATCCTGCCTCCCACCTTGCCTGCCAAGCCTCCCGCGCCTGATTTGCAGGCCTGGCTGCGCACGCCGCTGGGCCAGCGGGTGTACGCGCTGGAGCGCAAGCTGGCGGCGGAGGCGCTGGCCCAAGTGTTCGGCTGGCAGATGGTGCAGATCGGGCTCTGGGGCGACGACGATGGCCTGATCGCCGAAGGACGCACCCAGCGTCGCTGCGTACTGGCCTGGCACGGCGCGCGCACCGCCGAACGGCCTGCCACCATTCGCTCGCGCACCGACTCCCTCGCCATCGCCTCGGACAGCGTGGACGCGGTGATGTTGCCCCATACGCTGGAATACGAACCCGACCCGCACCAGATCCTGCGCGAGGTGGGGCGCATCCTGTCCGGAGAAGGGCACTTGATCGTGTTCGGCTTTCGCCCCTTCTCGATCTGGGGCGGGCGCAATCTGTTCGCGAAGAATGGCTTTCCGCCCGGGCTGGAGCGCATGATTTCCGAGGGCCGCCTGCGCGACTGGCTGAAGCTGCTGGGCTTCGAAGTCGTCGATGCGCAGCGCTACCTGTTCACCCGCTCCTGGGGCGCCGGCACGCCTGCGCCGCACAGCGTGTTCGAACGCCTCGGTCCACAACTATGGCCGCTGCTGGCCGGCGGCTACGTGGTCAAGGCTCGCAAGCGCGTCTACACCCTGACGCCGATCCGGCCACGCTGGCGGCGCCTGCGGCCCAAGGTCGTCGGCGGCCTGATCGAACCGACGACGCGAATGTGATGCCAGCGGATGGAATGAAGAGCCGGGACGAAGGCACGGCGCAGGATGAACCATTGACGGAAGGAACAAGGAATAAACATGGCCGGGACAGAGCCTGAGGGCAGGGTGGCCGACGTCGTGATCTATACCGATGGCGCCTGCCGCGGCAATCCGGGGCCGGGTGGCTGGGGCGCGCTGCTGCGCTCCGGCGTGCACGTGAAGGAACTGCTGGGCGCCGAGCCGCAGACCACGAACAATCGCATGGAATTGACGGCCGCGATTCAAGCGCTCGCGGCCCTGAAGCGGCCCTGCTCGATCGCGCTGTACACCGATTCGCAGTACGTGCGCAAAGGCATCACCGAATGGCTCCCGCAGTGGAAGGCGCGCGACTGGCGCACCGCCGATCGCAAGCCGGTCAAGAACGTGGACCTGTGGCAGGCGCTGGAGCGGGAGATCGAGCGCCATCGCATCGAATGGCATTGGGTGAAAGGGCACGCCGGCGTGCCCGGCAACGAGCACGCCGATCAGTTGGCGAACCAGGCGATCGATGCCTTGCTACGCTCGCAGCGTGCGGCTGGCGAGCCATGACGTACGCGGCATCGAGCGTGCAGGTAGCGCCGGCCAGGCCTGGGCCGTGGGCCGTGGGCCGCGAACGTGATCGCACAATGATCGCGGATTTCCTACACTAGTCCGCCTCTATGTTGCCCAATGGCCGTTCCCATGGATTTCATCGATCTCAAAACCCAATACCAGCGTATCCGTGAAGCGGTGAACGCGCGTTTGCAGGACGTCCTGGATCACGGCCAATACGTGCTGGGCGCGGAGGTCGTCGAACTCGAGCAGCGCCTGGCGGATTACGTGGGCGTGAAGCATTGCGTGGGCGCCTCCAGCGGCACGGACACGCTGCTGATGGCCTTGATGGCTTACGGCATCGGCGCTGGCGATGAAGTCATCACCTCGCCCTTCACCTTCATCGCCACCGGCGAGATGATCGCGCTGGCGGGCGCCACGCCGGTGTACGTCGACATCGACGCGCGCAGCTACAACATCGATCCGGCACTGATCGAGCAGGCCATCACGCCGCGTACCAAGGCCATCATGCCGGTGTCGCTGTACGGGCAATGCGCCGACATGGATGCCATCAACGCCATCGCGCAGCGCCATCGCCTGCCGGTCATCGAGGATGGCGCGCAGAGCTTCGGCGCCCGGTACCGCGGCAAGCGCTCCTGCGGCTTGAGCGACGTCGGTTCGACCTCGTTCTTTCCCTCCAAGCCCCTGGGCGCCTATGGCGACGGCGGGGCGCTGTTCACCGACGACGACCAGTTGGCCAAGCTGCTGCGCGAGATCCGCGTGCACGGACAGGATCGCCGCTATCACCACCCGCGGCTGGGCATCAACGGGCGCCTGGATACGATGCAGGCGGCGGTGCTGCTGGCCAAGCTGGATATCTTCGACGAGGAGGTCGAGGCGCGCTCGCGCATCGGCGCCCGCTACGATGAGCTGATCGCCGAGGCATTCGCCGGGCAAACCGATCCAGCGCGCCGCGTCGCCACGCCGCAGCTGGCCGAGGGCTGCACCAGTGTCTATGCGCAGTACACCATCGAGGTCGCCGATCGCGCGCGGGTCGAGCAAGGAATGAAGCAGCGGGGCATCCCTACCGCGGTGCATTACCCGGTGCCGCTGCATCGCCAGCCGGTCTTTGCCGGGCTGGGGCTGGGCGAGGGCAGCTTCCCGGTGGCTGAGGCCGCCGGGCGGCGGGTGATGAGCCTGCCGATGCATCCTTACCTGAGCGAGGCGCAGCAGGTGCAGGTGGTGGCGGCGCTGCGCGAGACCGTCTGTGGCTAGCATCCTCCCGGCGCTGACTTTTCGTTTCCCTTCCTCGCGGCGCGTCTGAATCGTTCATGCGGCAGGTCATCCTCGACACCGAAACCACGGGGCTTGAGCCCGAGCAGGGCCATCGCATCATCGAGATCGGCTGCGTCGAGCTCATCAAGCGGCGCAAGACCGGACGCAGCTTCCATCGCTACCTGCGGCCCGATCGCGCCGTCGATCGCGGCGCGCAGCAAGTCCATGGCCTGACCAACGAGTTCCTGGCGCAGCAACCGCGCTTTTCCGACATTGCCGAGGAATTCCTGGAATTCGTCGGCGGCGCCGAGCTGATCATCCACAACGCAGCTTTCGACCTGGCGTTCCTGGATGCCGAATTGCGGCGCCTGCCGGGTCCGGCACGCCAAATGCGCGCGCTGTGCGCGGTCATCGACACCTTGCCGCTGGCGCGCCAGATGCATCCTGGCCAGCGCAACAGCCTGGATGCGCTGTGCAAGCGCTATGGCGTCGACAACTCGCACCGCGAGCTGCACGGGGCGCTGCTGGATGCGCAGATCCTGCTGGATGTCTACCTGGCGATGACCGGCGGCCAGACGGCCCTGGTACTGGGCGAAACCAGCGAGACGGACGCCGACGGCAGTTTCGAGCCGGTGCCGGCCATCGAGCGGCCGCGTGGCGTGTTGCGGATCGTGCGCGCCAGCGCCGATGAACTGGCCGCCCACGAGCACCAGCTGGCCTCCATCGACAAGGCCAGCGGCGGCAAGACCGTGTGGCGCGCGCTGGAGATTTCCGTGGCGCCGGTGTCATAGCGCCCCGCCGCGCATGCGCCATGTCCCATCGCTCATGACCCCTCGTTCATGACCGGGCACCCATGACGCTCACACAGGCCTGCTGGCGAAATTTCCTGGGCAATGCGCCCCAGTGGTACAAGCTCACCCTGGTCGGCTTCCTGCTGGTCAATGCGCTGGTCGTCTACCTCGGCGGCGCGCAAGGCGCGACACTGGTTGCCTGGCTGTTGCTGCTGGAGTTCATTTTCACCTTGGCGATGGCGCTGAAGTGCTATCCGCTGCAGCCCGGCGGGCTGCTGGCGCTGCAGGCGGTGGTGCTGGGCCTGACCACGCCGCTGACGATCTACGAGGAGACGCTCGCCGCCTACCCGGTGATCCTGCTGTTGATTTTCATGGTGGCAGGCATCTACTTCCTCAAAGAACTGCTGCTGTTCATTTTCACGAAAATACTGCTGGGCGTGCGCTCCCATGTGACGCTGGCGTTCCTGGTCTGCCTCAGCGCCGCCGCCTTGTCGGCATTCATGGATGCACTGGCCGTGCTGGCGGTGATGGTCACCATCGGCACCGCCTTCTACCAGGTGTTCCACCGCTTCGCCTCCGGCAAGCAGCTGGATGCCGGCCCGGACACCGGCCTCCATGCAGATCCCGATGCCGGCAATGATCCTTACGACGCCCATGCCGAGGTACATGAGCTGCATCGCAGCGATCTGGATTCCTTTCGCGCCTTCCTGCGCGGATTGCTGATGCATGCGGCGGTCGGCACCGCCATGGGCGGCGCCCTGACCCCGGTCGGTGAGCCGCAGAACCTGCTGATCGCGACCCACGCGCAGTGGAGCTTCGGCGAGTACTTCATGCAGATCGCGCCGGTGTCCATCCCGGCGCTGATCGTGGGCCTGGCGATCTGCCTGCTGATCGAGAAGATGGGCTGGTTCGGCTACGGCACCGCCTTGCCGGCGAACGTGCGCGCGGTGCTGGCCGATTTCGATGCGCAGCAGGCCGCACGGCGCACGGCACGGGACCGGGCGGTGCTGATCGCCCAGGGCGTGACGGCGGTGATCATGGCGCTGGCGCTGACGCTGCAACTGGCCGAGGTGGGTCTGGTGGGCCTGCTGGTGATCGTCCTCGCCACCGCCTTGATCGGCATCACCGACGAGCAGCGGATCGGGCGAGCCTTCGGCAGCGCGCTGCCGTTCGCCTGTCTGCTGGTAGTGTTTTTCACCGTGGTCGCCGTGTTGCACGACCAGCATGTGTTCGAGCCGGTCGTGAGCGCGGTACTGCAGTACGAGGGCAAGGCGCAGGCGGCAGCCATGTACCTGGCGAACGCCGCGCTCTCGGTGATCAGCGACAATGTCTTCGTGGCGACGATCTATATCACCGAAGCGAAGGCCGCGCTGCTGGAAGGCGCGATCTCGACTCAGCAGTTCGAGACACTGGCGGTGGCGATCAATACCGGCACCAACCTGGGCAGCGTCGCGACGCCGAACGGACAGGCCGCGTTCCTGTTCGTGCTGGCCTCGGCGCTGGCGCCACTGATCCGCTTGTCCTACGGCCGGATGCTGTGGATGGCCTTGCCTTATGCGCTGGGGATCACCTCGGCCGGGCTGTGGGCGGTGGTGTATCTGCTGTGAGCATCAGGCGGCTGGTGCGGGCGGTACGCAGCGCGCCCTCGTCTAGGGGCGTGTCTGTCGTCGAAGTGACACAAGTCACCGTCGATACCAGGCTTCTATGGCATTCTTACCGTCTTCGTTGACCGCGAATCGGAACACCAAGCTGGCGATCACGGTCGGCGACCCAGCACTCAAGCAAAGGAACCAGGGGCTTGCGCCCCGGCAACGTATGTCTCAATTCAGTCTGCGCAATTGCAAGATCGGCGTCGTCGGCCTGGGCTATGTGGGCCTGCCGTTGGCGGTGGAGTTCGGCAAGCTCTACAAGACGGTCGGTTTCGACATCAAGGCAGAGCGTATCGCGCAACTGAAGCAGGGGCGCGACAGCACGCTGGAAGTCGAACCGGCCGAGCTGCAGGCCGCCGGCAAGCTGAGCTTCACCAGCCAACTCAAGGGGCTGCGCGGCTGCCAGATCTACGTCGTCACCGTGCCGACGCCGATCGACGGCTACAAACGCCCCGACTTGTCGCCGATCGAAGGCGCCAGCGAGCTGATCGGCCAGGTGCTGAAGAAGGGCGACATCGTGGTGTTCGAGTCCACGGTGTATCCAGGCTGTACCGAGGAGATCGCCGTTCCCATCCTGGAACGCGTGTCGGGCCTGACCTTCAACCGCGATTTCTTCGCCGGCTACAGCCCCGAGCGCATCAATCCGGGCGACAAGCAGCACCGCCTGGCGACGATCAAGAAGATCACTTCCGGTTCCACGCCCGAAGTCGCGGATTTCCTGGATACGCTCTACGGCAGCATCATCACCGCCGGTACCCACAAGGCCTCCAGCATTCGCGTCGCCGAAGCCGCCAAGGTCATCGAGAATACGCAGCGCGACGTGAACATCGCGCTGATCAACGAGCTGGCGCTGATTTTCAATCGCCTCGGCATCGACACCCAGGAAGTGCTGGAGGCGGCGGGAACCAAGTGGAACTTCCTGCCGTTCCGTCCTGGCCTGGTGGGCGGACATTGCATCGGCGTCGATCCCTACTACCTGACGCACAAGGCGCAGGAAATCGGCTATCACCCGGAGATGATCCTCGCCGGGCGGCGCATCAACGACAACATGGCGCTGTACGTCGCCGCGCGCATCACCCAGCTGATGATCCAGAAGCGGATCCATGTGAAAGGATCGCGCATCCTGATGATGGGACTGGCGTTCAAGGAGAACTGCCCGGACTTGCGCAATTCCAAGGTCGCCGACGTGATCCTGGAACTGCGCAAGAACGGCGCGAATGTGGATGCCTACGATCCCTGGGTCGACGCCGACGAAGCGCAGCATGAGTACGGCATCAAGCCGATCCGCTCGCCAGCCAAGGGCCGGTACGACGCCATCGTGCTGGCGGTGGCGCACGATGAGTTTCGCAAGTTGGGTGTCGAGGCGATCCGCCGCTTCGGCAAGCGTCCGCACGTGCTGTACGACATCAAGTATGTGTTCGAGGCGAAGAAGGTGGACGGGCGGCTGTAGTCAAACCGTCGCGAGGTGGATACGGCGGCTGCGATGACTTAGAGGTTCTATGCTGGGCAGATGCAGCCTTGCGGCGTAGACTGCGCCCCGCAACTCCCAGTGATCGCACGACAAGGTCTCAAGCGCTTGCCATGAAAGTTCTCGTCACCGGCGCTGCCGGCTTCATCGGTTTTCACACCAGCCGCCTGCTGCTTGCGCGCGGCGATGAGGTGGTCGGGCTCGATAATCTCAACGATTACTACGATGTGTCGCTGAAGGAGGCGCGGCTGGCGCAGCTCAAGCAATCGCCGAACTTCCGTTTCGTCAAGATGGACCTGGCGGACCGCGATGGGATACCCGCCCTGTTCGAGCGCGAAAAGTTCCAGAAGGTGATCAATCTGGCGGCCCAGGCCGGCGTGCGCTACTCGATCCAGAATCCACTGGCCTACATCGACAGCAACGTGGTCGGCTTCACCAACATCCTGGAAGGCTGCCGCCACACAGGCGTCGAGCACCTGGTGTATGCCTCCACCAGTTCCGTGTACGGCGCGAACACCAAGATGCCGTTCTCGGTGCACCAGAACGTCGATCATCCGCTGTCGTTCTATGGCGCCACGAAAAAGGCCAATGAGCTCATGGCGCATACCTACGCGCACCTCTACAGCCTGCCGGTGACCGGCCTGCGCTTTTTCACTGTATACGGTCCCTGGGGTCGCCCCGACATGGCCTTGTTCCTGTTCACCCGCAACATCCTGGCCGGCAAGCCGATCGACGTCTTCAATCATGGCAACCATCGCCGCGATTTCACGTACATCGAGGACATTGCGCAAGGCGTGGTGCGTGCGCTGGACAAGACCGCGAGGCCGAATTCCGCTTGGAACAGCGACGATCCGGACCCAGGCACCAGCAATGTCCCGTATCGCCTGTACAACATCGGCAACAACCAGCCGGTCGAGCTGATGCGCTACATCGAATGTATCGAGAACAGCCTGGGCAAGAAGGCGCAAAAGAACCTGCTGCCGCTGCAGGCCGGCGACGTACCCGATACCTTCGCGGACGTCGACAGCCTGGTTCAGGACGTGGGCTATCGTCCGGCGACGCCGGTGGAAACCGGTGTGGAGAATTTCGTTCGCTGGTAC
>JBEBRC010000124.1:0-10387 GCA_040395055.1 Steroidobacter denitrificans | reverse complement strand
CGGCGAACCGGCGAACCGGCGAACCGGCGAACCGGCGAACCGGCGAACCGGCGAACCGGCGCTACGATGCTACGGCGAGTAGGTACTGGGCGAATCGGCGCTACGGCGAGGAGAACGCGGGATGAAGGACCTGCGCACCCGACTGGATCTTGAGGCGGGCGGCCGTGCCGGCCTTGAGTTCGATCACGGCCGTGACCGGACCAGCCGACTCGATCGTCGCCAACGACAGCGGCTCGGTATGCTCCACGACCCGCTCGATCGTGCCGTCCGCGCGCACGAACAGCATGTCCAGCGACACATAGGTGTTCTTCATCCACATGGCGATGCGCGTCGGCGTGGGATACAGGAACAGCATGCCGGCATCTGCTTCCAGGTGCCGGATGTGCATCAAGCCGCGGGCCCGGCGTGCATCATCGTCGGCGATCCAGACATCGAAGCGGTGCAGCCGCGCGTCGGGTGTGGCGATCTGCAGGGCGGCACGAGGGAAGGATTGATTCAGGGCCTGCGTGTCATCGGCGCCCACGCCGAGCGAACACCACGTCACAGCCAGGACGGTCCACAGCAGGCGGGCGGGCGCGGCGAAAGTCCAGGGCCGTGCCCGGGGGGAGGTGCGTGCATTCATGGGGTGGCGTCCATCTGTTGTGAATCGATGTCCTGGGCTGGCGCTGACACGGCTTGCACCGTCCGTTTCGGGGCCGCTGGGAACTCGTGCTCGGCGTCCGGCGTGTCGAAATCCACGCGTCCGGCATAATCGAAACGCGACAACAAGACCGCGCCGTGGCCGCGTACCGCCCGTGCCGGTTCCATGCAGTACCCACGGGCGACTATACGATAGGCGCGCGAACGATTCGCCAGGCCGGCAATGGGTTGCTGGGACACTTCATCCAGCATGCATTTGTCATCGCCCTGAGTGCTGTAGAACTCACCTCGGCCCTCGCGGATCACCGTCAGGTTGACCGGCAGCGCCTGTGCCGATTCACCTTCACGCAGCCCCGCGATCCCAAACACCAGGACCAGCGCGCCGGGTCCCGAGTCGTCCTGGCCATCCGCTTTGTCCTCGACACCGCGTTCGGAGCGACTGAATCGCATACGCACGCCGCCATCGGCCGGACGCACGCTGCCGCTGCATTCGGTCCCTGCGCTGCCCCAATCCAGTTCGGCCTGAATGGCGCCGGCAAGCCGGGCTCGCAGATAGCCTGGCGCACCCGCCACGCAATCGGGTGCGGGGTCGCCGCTCTCGATCGAGGACGCACTCCAGGGGCTGGAGGCGGTGCCGTCCAGGTCCTTGCCTGGGCAGGGGGCCGAGTCAGGGCAGGACGTAGCCGCCGCCGCGGCATGCGCGGGCGCAAGATAGCCCCAGCTCATTAGCAGCAGGCACAAGAAAAGCAATGGTCGTCGATCGAATGCAGGCGGCATGGTGGTCGTCCGGCGCAGGAGCCTGATGCGCGGTGACAGGGATGCCGGCCACAATGCCGAAGGCTTGCTGCGCAGGCAAGCGCCGGTGGCCGCTACGCCTTGATCCGGCGAGCGGGCAGGCATCGGGGGTGGACGGCCGCGCATGCCGCTCGGGGGCGAGGCGCGAGGGGATGCCGGGAGCGCCGGCCAAGGCAGGCGCCACCCAGGCCACTCAGGCCGACCGGCGGATCGGGCGGATGCGCTACCTGGGCCGATCAAGGATCCGCCCCGATGTTTGTTGTCAGCTAAGATGGCGATCGAGTCAATCCGATCGCGCGCAGCGAGAGATCTACACATGCACCATCAGGCAGCACCGGCTTCATTGCAAGGCGGATCGGTAGAGGGGTCGGTCAGCCGGCAGATGCAGTTCAGGCGGTACGTCAGCCGTATCACCCGCCATACCTTGGCGGTGGTGATGGCGGGCGGCCGCGGCGAGCGTCTCAAGCACCTGACGGACCATCGCTGCAAGCCGGCCACACCTTTCGGCGGCAAATTCCGCATCATCGATTTCGTATTGTCCAATTGCGTCAACTCCGGCATCCGTCGGATATCCGTCATGACGCAATACAAGTCGCACTCGCTGATCCAGCACATCCAGCGCGGTTGGGGATACTTGCGTGGCGAGTTCGGCGAGTTCGTCGAAGTCATCCCGGCACAGCAGCAGATGGGCGATTTCTGGTACCGGGGAACGGCGGATTCCTTGTATCAGAACATGCAGATCCTGAAGCTGCATCACCCGCGACACATATTGGTGCTGGCCGGCGATCACATCTACAAGATGGATTATGGTCCGATGCTGGCCTCGCACGTGGAGAACAAGGCCGACATTACGGTCGGTGTCGTCGAAGTGCCGCGAGAGCAGGCGTCGTCGTTCGGGGTCATGAGCGTGGATGCCGATTACCGCATCACGAAGTTTTCCGAGAAGCCGAGCGACCCGGAGGGCATTCCCGGGCGCGAGCAGTTTGCGCTGGGCTCGATGGGCATCTATGTGTTCAGGGCAAGCCTGTTGTACCGACTATTGGAGGAGCAGGCGGCGCGCCCGGATTCATCCCATGATTTCGGGCGCAACATCATCCCGGATGCGCTCGCCTCCTTGAAGGTGTTCGCATATCCGTTCACGGATGTGCGAACACGGGTGCAACACTACTGGCGTGATGTCGGGACGGTCGATGCCTTCTACGATGCGAACTTGGAACTGGTACATGCCGATCCCGAACTCAACATCTACGATGAGCACTGGCCGATCTGGACGTATCAGCGGCAGTATCCGCCGGCTAAATTCGTGCTCGACGAGGACGACCGCCGCGGCATGGCGGTCAACTCCATGGTCTCCGGCGGCTGCATCATTTCCGGCGCCCACGTCAATCAGTCGCTGCTGTTCTCCAATGTACGCGTGGATGAGCGCAGCTACCTGGAGCGCGCTGTGGTGTTCCCCGACGTGCGTGTCGGCGCCGGGAGTGTGATCAAGCGAGCAATCATCGATACTGGCGGAGTCGTGCCGCCGGGCACGCAAATCGGCGTCGATCCCGAGGATGACGCGCGGCGCTTCTATATCAGTGATGCGGGCGTCGTGCTGGTCACGCGCGACATGCTGGCGAATCTGCGAAAATAACGGGCCTCCGCGGCGGCGGCGACATGAGCGGACGAGGGCGCCGCGCAACAGGAGATTTCATGAACAAGGCTTCTACGCCATCGGCCATCGCTGTGCCTTCTGCAGCAGGACTGGTCGTTACCCGCTCGGCCGCGCGACCCCTCGCCATCCATATTGCCGGGTGGGGCTTGGTTGGAACATTGCTGCTGCTCCTGGCTGGTTGCAGCGCCCTGGCGCCCAGGATCGAGACACCGAGGCTGAGCATCGTGAGCGTAGCGATGATGTCTGCCGATATATTCAATCAGCAGTTCCTGGTGCGCCTGCATGTGGAGAATCCGAACGATAGGGCGCTGCCGGTGAAGGCCATCGACTACAAGCTGTTCCTGGAGGGAGACAGTTTCGCCGAAGGGATGTCCAACCAGGCGTTCGTGGTGCCGGCGCTGGGAGAGACCGAATTCGACATGATCGTGCGCACGAATTTCGTCAGCGGCCTGGGGCGCTTGATCTCGCGCTTGAACGGTCGCGATCAGGTGAACTACGTGCTGGAGGGCAAGGTGCTTTCGGATCTGGGGTTGATCAAGAAGATCCCGTTTCAGCACAGCGGCACCGTCGCGCTCAAGGTCATGCGTTGATTCCTGCGGCGCCCGCTCAGGGTGCTGCCAGAAGTTCCCGGTAGAGCTGCAAGTACTGCTGGCACTGCCGGTGCCAGGAAAAATCCTGGGCCATGCCGTTGTGCATCATCTGTTGCCACGCGGCGCTGTCCCGGAACAAATCCAGCGCCGTATGGATGGCCCAGCGCACGGCGGGGACATCGAATTCGTTGAACACGATACCGGTTCCCAGGCGAGTCGCCGGATCCCACATTCGTACCGAGTCCGCCAGCCCGCCGGTGCGGCGTACGATGGGCACGGTGCCGTATTTCAGGCTGTACATCTGGTTCAAGCCGCAGGGCTCGTACAGCGAGGGCATGAGGAACATGTCGCTGGCGGCCTCGATCAAATGGGCCAGTTCATCGCTGAAGCCGCGATGGAATACCGCCCGGTCGGGAAAGCGGCGTTGCAGATCCGAGAAGAACTCCTCGTAGCGCGGCTCGCCGCTGCCCAGCGCGACACAATACAGTTCGCGCGTGGAAAGGATGTCAGGCAGTGCGTCGAACAATAGATCGAATCCCTTCTGCACGGTCAGGCGCGAAACAATCCCCAGCATGGGCGGCGATGGATCCCACGGCAGGCCGAACCTGTCCAGCAGCGAACGTTTGGTCGCCGCCTTGCCACTGAAGTCATGCGGCGTGTAGTGGTGCTGTAGATAGCGATCGGTGGCGGGATTCCATTCGTCGTAGTCGACGCCGTTCAGAATGCCGGTCACGCCGTTGCTGCGGGCGCGCAGCAGCGCGTCCAGGCCATGCCCGCCCAGGGGCGTACAGATCTCGCGGGCGTAGGTGGGACTCACCGTGCTGACGCCATCGGCATGCCGGATGCCTTCGCCCAGCCAATTGAATGCGCCGCCAGCGAGGGTATCGGCCGAGAGCAAGGACCCGATATCGCCGCCGACATCATGGATCGTGACGGCGTCGAAATTGCCTTGGTAGCCGATGTTGTGGATCGACAGGACTGTTCGCGTTGCAGCGAACAATCGATCCCAGGAATACAGGTTGCGCAATAGCAGCGGCATGAGCGCGGTATGCCAATCGTTGCAGTGCACGATCTGCGGCGCGAATCCTAGACGTTGGCATCCTTGCAGCGCCGCGTGCTGCAGCAGCGCGAAGCGCAGGTGCTCATCGGGACCGGAGCCATAGATGGCCGGACGATCGTATAGAGCGGGGCAATGCACCAGAAATAGTGGGGCCTGCGATCCTGGGATGCGCGTGTGCAGCAGGGAATAGCGAAAAAGATGGGCACCCAACCGCAATTCGACGTGCTGCGCATCGGCCACGGGCGTGGTCTGCAGCCCCGCTTGGTCGATGCTCGAATACAGCGGCATGAAGGCGCGCACCTGGTGGCCGTCCTGGTGCAGTTGACGCGGCAGTGCATTGGCAACATCGGCCAGGCCACCGGTCTTTGCCAGCGGCGCAATCTCGGAGGCGACGAAACAAATGCGCACACTCATGAGGTGGCAGCCCGGCTGCGTCGTGCAGAGTCAGGACTTACCGGCGCCGGTGCGCGCGGGATCGGACTCGGGGGTGAAGGCTGGAGTCGTCGTCGAGTCGATGCCCGAGGGCGCCGTGGCCGATGTCGGCCGCGCGGCGGTGGCAGGTCTGATCGCGCTATGCTGCTGCTGGAGGAACGTCTCGACGCTCTTTTCCAGCCAGGCGCTGAAAAAAACTTGCAGCGAGTTGCCGTGGAATCGCACCAGGGATTCCAGTAGAAGCGTCGACAGCATGGGCCGCCCGAGCTGCTCCTGATCGGCAATGACCTGCAGCAGGATCAAGCGTGTGATGTCTTGGTTCGTCTTGTCCTCGATGACCTTTACGCGTTCGCCGGAAACCACCATGTTGCGTACGTCATCGAGCGTGATGTGGCGGCTTTGAGAGGCGTCATACAGACGCCGATTGGTATATTTCTTGATCAGGCGTGGTTCGATCATGCTCAAGCTCGACGCGGTTTCACGCTGCCATCCGATGGGCTGGACTGCGCACCCGCGGTCACAAAGGGGGCTCGCGGCGGCCGGCGGTACTCTAACGCTCATTTGGCAGTGCAACAATACTCACTCGATGACACGGGCCCGATGACATGGGCGGATGGGCTGCACAGGAGGCCGGCAGGCACATGCGCCAAATATGCACGATGGAGGTGACCTTGTTCGCGACTCACGGCACAATGCCGCACCGCAAGGCTGGGTCGCCGCGCCGGGAATGCCGGCGGTTCAGGTCCGTCTGTCGAGGGAAAGCCGAAAAATAACGAATATCCAGCCCGCCCAGGCAGCTACCGAAGTGCGTCCCGCCGCGCTTGACGCCGCGCTGAAAGCACGCGCACTCTTTGGCAGCCTGATCGCGGTATCCGTTTTCGATCTCATCGCAAGCCCAGACCGCCCGCTACACCTATATGATTTACGACAATATCCTCGGCACGATCGGCCGTACGCCCATCGTCAAGATCAATCGGCTGGCGCCGCCCGATGTCAGCGTGTACGTAAAATGTGAATTCTTCAATCCGGCGGCATCGGTCAAGGACCGGCTGGCGCTCGCGATCGTCGAGGATGCGGAGCGTCGCGGTGCACTGAAGCCGGGGCAGACGGTCGTCGAGGCGACCTCCGGCAATACCGGCATCGCGCTCGCCATGGTTTGTGCGGCGAAGGGCTATCCGTTCGTCGCGGTGATGGCGGAGTCCTTTTCGATCGAGCGGCGCAAGATCATGCGCATGCTTGGTGCCAAAGTCATTCTCACCCCGGCGGCCGAACGCGGTACCGGCATGGTGCGCAAGGCGGAAGAGCTTGCCGGCAAGCACGGCTGGTTCCTGGCGCGGCAGTTCGAGAACCAGGCGAACCCCGACTACCACCGCAACACGACCGGCCCTGAAATCCTGAGCGACTTTGCCGATCGCCGGCTGGATTTCTGGGTAAGCGGGTGGGGCACCGGTGGTACGCTCACCGGCGCGGGTGAAATGATCAAGAAGGCCCGGCCACAGGTCCGCATCATCGCCGCGGAGCCGGCGAGTGCGCCGTTGCTGGCCGGTGGTGAGTTCAAGCCGCACAAGATCCAGGGCTGGACGCCGGACTTCGTGCCGGCAGTGCTGAACCGCTCGATCTGCGATGAGATCGTGGCCGTGACGGACGACGAGGCCATTCAGTCGGCGCGCGAATTGGCAGCGAAGGAAGGGATTTTCTGCGGTATTTCCTCGGGAGCTACCTTCGCGGCGGCGTTGCAGGTCGCCCGGCGCGCGCCAAAGGATTCGGTCATCCTGGCGATGCTGCCGGATACGGGGGAGCGGTATTTGTCCACCCCGTTGTTCGAGGGGATCGCGGATGCCTCCGATGCCGAGCCATGAGTGGCGCGCGCAGGATGTGACGCCGTAGACCGGCAAGGAGATCCGGGCTATGCCAATCTCGGGGTCGCGCATCCAGGATAGGAATGCTCGCTGCGCGTCGTCTTGGCCTGCCATGCCTTGATCTATTGGCTCGGCGTATGAACTTTACGGCGCCAGGCCGGTCTGCTTCCGAGAGTCCATGTGTCTGGGATGCGTCGCGAGGCGCGGCGCATGGGTTGTTTCAGCAGGGTCGACAATACAAATAAGGCTGACAGTGAGTTATTTTTCTTCTCAGTTACTTCCGGATCCGCCGGCCGCCGGTGGAAGGTTGGCCTCCTACGTGACCCGACAAAGTATCGCCATCTCGGCTCTCGCCGTCGCCGCACTGATCGGCGGCGCCTGGTACTTGCTCGCCAGTCGTTCGGCGCCCCTGGCCACGAGTGGCGGCGCGGTGATGCAGGCTCCGCTGGTCTATACGGCCCTACCGGTGCGCAAGGCATTCGCCCAGGAGGTCGAAGCGCTGGGCACGGTGCGTGCCAACGAGTCGGTCGACATTACCGCCAAGGTGGCCGATCGGGTGGCCGCGATTCATTTCACCGAGGGCCAGCAAGTGCGCAAGGGCCAGGTGTTGATCGAACTCGACAGCGGCGAGGCGAAGGCCGATCTTGCCGCGGCCGAGGCTGCGGCCGGCGACGCCCGCAGCCAGTACCGGCGCAGCCAGGAACTGTTCCTGACCCGCGCACTGTCCGAGGCGCAGCTGGACCAGTTGCAGGCGACCTTGCAGGGAAGCGAAGCGCGCGTCGCCGCCGCACGCTCCCGTCTTAACGACCGCATCATCGTCGCGCCGTTCGCCGGGCGCGTCGGACTGCGCAACGTCAGCCTCGGGGGGTTGGTGAATCCAGGCGCCGTGATCACGACTTTGGATGACCTGAGCGTAGTGAAGCTCGACTTCTCGATTCCGGAAGTCTTCCTGGCGGCCTTGCAGCCTGGCTTGACGATCGCAGCGCACAGCACAGCCTATCCGGGCGAAACCTTCACGGGACTTGTGGACAGCGTCGCAACCCGGGTCGATCCCATCACCCGTGCGATCACGATTCGCGCGCTGGTCGATAATCGCGACGGCCAGTTGCGTCCGGGCATGTTCATGACACTGAAGCTGGTGCGCGCCGAGGGAGAGGCGCTGATGTTGCCCGAGGAGGCCATCGTCCCCGAAGGCGACCGCCATTTCGTATTCGTCGTCGATGACGCACGCGCTCGCAAGCGCGAAGTGGTGATCGGGCGTCGTCGGCCCGGTGAAGTGGAGATCCTGAGCGGGCTGTCCATCGAGGATCAGGTGGTGGTCGATGGCACCTTGAACGTGCGTGACGGCTCGCCGGTGCAGGCGCAGGCACGTCCGGTGACGACGCTCGACTCTAATCTCGGCCTGTCGGATTCTCTCACCGATAATAGAGTCGGTGAACGGATAGGTGAACCATCATGATGATTTCAGACGTCTCGGTCAGGCGTCCGGTATTCGCGATGGTCGTGAGCCTGCTGCTCACGATCATCGGCCTGATGGCGGCATCGCGGCTGACGGTGCGCGAGACGCCCAACGTCCAGCCGCCGATCGTCAGCATCAGTACCATGTACCGAGGCGCCTCAGCGGATGTGGTCGAATCCAAGATTACCCAGGTGATCGAGAACCAGATTGCCGGGCTGGAGGGCGTCGAGACGCTGCGCTCGAGCAGCCAGCAAGAACGTTCGCGCATCAATATCGAGTTCAGCCTGGATCGCGACATCGAATCGGCGGCGAACGATGTCCGCGACCGCGTCTCGCGAGTGTTGGGCAATCTGCCGGTGGAGGCGGACCCACCCGAGGTCGCCAAGGTCGACACCACTTCCGATCCGATCATGTGGCTCACCTTGAGCAGTACGCAGCGTTCGCAGCTGGAGCTGACCGACTATGCGCGGCGCTACCTGGTCGATCGGCTCTCGGTCGTCGGGGGCGTGGCGCAGGTTCGCGTTTCGGGCGAACGCCGCTATGCCATGCGTGTGTGGCTGGACCGGCAGGCGCTGGCGGCCCGCCGGCTCACGGTGCAGGACGTAGAGAACGCGCTGCGCGCGGAAAACGTCGAGCTGCCCGCGGGGCGCATAGAATCGCTGGAGCGTGAGTTCACCTTGCGCACCGACACCGGCATGTACACGCCGTCCGATTTCCGCCAGTTGGTCGTGGGCCGCGGCACGGATGGCTATCTGGTCCGCCTGGACGAGGTCGCCGACGTCGAGCTGGCGGCCGAGGACTTGCGCAGCATCTCGCGTACCAACGGCCAGACGGGTGTCAGCCTGGGGATCGTGCCGCAGTCCACGGCCAATGTGCTGGAGGTCTCGGACGGCGTGCATGCCGAGCTCGCCCTGTTGAGCGAGACGCTGCCGGACGACATCAGCCTGGAGGCCCATGTCGATGACACGGTCTTCGTGCGCGAGTCGATCAACGAGGTCATTCATGCACTGGTGGTCGCTCTGTTTCTGGTGCTGGTGGTGATCTACCTGTTCCTGGGCACGGTGCGCGCGACCATCATCCCGGCCTTGATCATTCCGGTATCGATCATTGCGGCGAGCATGGTCATGGCCGTCGCTGGCTTTTCCATCAATGTGCTCACTTTGCTCGGGGCCGTGCTGGCGATCGGCCTGGTGGTGGATGATGCGATCGTGGTGCTGGAAAACATCGTGCGGCGCATCGAGCTGGGCGAGCCCGCGCTACTGGCGGCGGTCGATGGCACGCGCGAAATAGGCTTCGCGGTCATCGCCACCACCTTGGTGCTGATCGCGGTCTTTCTTCCTATCTCGTTCATCCCGGGCAATGTCGGCCGGCTGTTCGGCGAGTTCGGCATCACGATTGCCGCAGCCGTGGCGTTTTCCGCCCTGGTTTCGCTGACGCTGGTGCCGATGCTGTGTTCCAAGATTTTCGGCCAGGGCATCGTGCGCGGCCGTGTGGCGAACGTCGTGGACCGATTGTTTCGCTGGCTGTCGCGCGGCTACGAGGCGTCATTGCGCAAGGCGCAGGCAGCGCCGGCGTTGGTCATCGGCGCCGGCGCCTTGTCGCTGATCCTGGGCGGGGTGTTGTTCCGGCTGCTGCCATCGGAGTACACACCGGCGGAAGATCGCCAACGCATGTTCATCATGCTGACCGCACCCGAAGGTGCGAGCCTGCAATACATCGAACGCTACCTGCAGCAGGCGGAAGCGATTCTTGCCGACGACGTGAAGAACGGCAACATCGTCCGGCTGATGTCGCGAACCGGCAACTGGGGCGGCGGCGGCGATGTGAACGTCGGCCGGGTGGTCGTGACGCTCAGCGGATTCGACCGGCGCACGGAATCGGCCCAGGAGATTGCCGCGC
>JBEBRC010000123.1:0-10419 GCA_040395055.1 Steroidobacter denitrificans | reverse complement strand
AAGAGCATGCTCGATGTGACCAGCATGCAGGCGGGTCGATTCTCGATCATGCCCATCGCATGCGAGGTGGAGCAATTGATGTGGGAGTCGGCTGAGATGTTCAGTCCGCTCGCCGCCGCCAGGCAGATTCATCTGCGGCAGTCACTGCCCGAGACGGGCTTGACGGTCCAGGCCGATCGAGAGCGAGTGCTGCAACTGTTGTCGAATCTGATCGGCAATGCACTCAAGCATGCTCCGCCGAACAGCGAGGTTCGAATCTCGATCGAAGCGCAGCAGGACATGGCGCACTTCGTCGTATCCGACACGGGCGAGGGCATTCGCGCCGAGTATTTGCCGCGGGTATTCGATCGTTTCTGGAAACGCGAGACAGCCGGAACGAAAGGCACCGGCCTGGGCCTGTTCATCTCCAAAGGGATCGTGGAGGCTCATGGCGGCAAGATCTGGGTTCAAAGCGAAGTGGGTGGCGGCGCGCACTTTCACTTCACCCTGCCCCTGGCCAAGCCCGCCCCAGCGAGTGCCCCGACGGCGGAAGACAAGGCGGTGGAAGACAAGGCCGATCCTTCCCCTCTGGTCGATCTGGCCCTTCGCACCTGAGCATCAGGCGGGCGGCCTGCAGCGCCGCCGCCTGTGGGAGCGTGCCGGGTGGCCCGCTCGCTGCACGCAGTCCTCGCCGCCTAGGAAGCCAGCTTTGCCTCCATCGTGATCTTGGCCTTCAACAGCTTCGATACCGGACAGCCTACTTTCGCCTGATTCGCCAGTTCCGCAAACTTGGCCTGGTCGATGCCCGGAATTTTCGCGACCACATCCAGATGGCTGCTGGTGATCTCGAATCCATCGCCGGCCTTCTCCAGCGAGACCGCCGCGTGCGTCTCGATACTCTCGGCCGTCAGCCCGGCCTGACTCAGGATCAATGACAGGGCCATGGAGAAACACCCGGCGTGGGCGGCCCCGATCAGCTCTTCCGGATTGGTGCCTGGACCATCCTCGAAGCGTGCCTTGAAGCCGTACTGCGCTTCCTTGAGGACCCCGGTTTCGGTGGAGATCGTGCCACCCCCTTCTTTGAAGCCGCCTTTCCAGACCGCCCATGCTTTCTTGATCATGATCGCTCCTTCAATAGTTCAATGCAGTAATGAGTGAATGCCTTGCGGCGTTGATCGACCGCGCAGGCATAAGCCTGCAACGGCATCGAAGTTCCGCGCGTCCACGCTCATTTGGGCGCGGACGCAGCGTCCTTGCCAAGCGCCCGCCTGGCCGCCGTGCCGGTGCGCGCCGGCGAGCGGGCGGCGGCTTGCCGGCCGGCCGCAGTCTGGGATCTTGCGTTGCGGCTGCTGGCCGGCCGACGCTGTGCCAGATAGTCGCGCAATACCACCGCGCTGTTGTGCTCGACATCGCGCGCGCTGTACAGCAGCGTCACCGTACCGCGTTCGGCGGCATCGAGGATCGGCGCCCAGGCCGCGCCGTTCGCGGCCAGTTCCTGCCGGTATCGTTGCGTGAACTCTTCCCAGCGTTCCACCCGATGGCCGAACCATTGGCGCAGTGCCGTGCTGGGAGCGACCTCCTTCATCCATGCCTCCGCCTCGAGCGTTTCCTTCTTTATGCCGCGGGGCCACAGCCGCTCGACCAGTATCCTGCGGCCATCGCCACGGGCGCGAGGTTCGTACACGCGCTTGATGAGGATCATCGCGCACCCGCCTCGGGCACATCGCCGCTGCCGGGATTGCTGAGCAATTGCTCCAATACGTAAGGCAGGATGCCACCGGCGGCGTAGTAGGCCGCTTCGATCGGCGTATCGATGCGCACCACGAGCCGCACCGAATCGCGCCGCCCATCGCTACGCTTGATGTTCAACACCGCCGCATCGCGCGGCTGCAGGTGCTGGCTCAATTGCAGCTCGAACTCCTCGTCGCCGACCAGTTCCAGCGTCTGTGCGCTCACGCCCTCGGGCAGCTGGCACGGCAACACGCCCATGCCGATGAGGTTGGAGCGATGGATGCGCTCGAAACTGCGAGCGATGACCGCCCTCACGCCCAGCAGTCGAGCACCTTTGGCAGCCCAGTCGCGCGAACTGCCCGCGCCATAGTCCTCTCCCGCGATCACGATCGTCGGCACGCCTTGCTCGCGGTAGCGCTGGGCGGCATCGTAGATGCTCAGGGTTTCGCCGCCGGGCTGATATCGAGTGACCCCGCCCTCCACGCCCGGCGTCATCTGGTTGCGGATGCGAACGTTGGCGAAGGTTCCGCGAACCATGACCTCATGGTTGCCGCGCCGCGCTCCGTAGCTGTTGAGATCCTCGATGGCGACGCCTTGCTCGCGCAAGTAGCTGCCGGCGGGTGAAGTCGGCTTGATCGCTCCGGCCGGACTGATGTGATCGGTGGTAATCGAATCGCCGAAGATGGCGAGTGCGCGGGCCCCGCCGATGCTTCCGGCCGGATAGGCCGCCATGGAAACATCGAAGTACGGCGGCTCGCGAATGTAGGTCGAGGCAGCATTCCACTGGTATGCCTGGCCGGCGTCGGTAGGGATCTGATTCCATAATGGGTTTTGATCGGCAAAGTCGCCGTAGACGCGCTGGTATTCCTTTGGGTCGACCGCGCTGCTCATCAGCGCATCGATCTCCTGCGTGGAGGGCCACAGGTCGCGCAGATATACCTCGCGCCCCTCGACGACAGCCAACGGCTCGCTGGTGAGGTCGATATCGACGCGGCCGGCAATCGCGAATGCCACCACCAAGGGCGGGCTCATCAGGAAATTCGCCTTCACGCTCTGGTGGATGCGCGCCTCGAAATTGCGGTTTCCCGACAATACGCTGGCGCTGATGATGTCGTTGCCGATCAGCGCTTGTTCGATCTCATGATCCAGCGGACCGGAGTTTCCGATGCACGTGGTACAGCCGTATCCCACGACGTTGAATCCAAGGCGGTCCAGGAACGGCTGCAGACCGCTGCGCGTCAGGTACTCGCTCACGACACGCGATCCTGGCGCCAGCGAGGTCTTCACCCACGGCTGGGTCGTCAGTCCGAGTTCCACCGCCTTCTTGGCCAGCAACCCCGCCGCGAGCATCACGCTTGGATTCGAAGTGTTGGTGCAGGAGGTGATGGCAGCGATCACCACGTCCCCGTGCGCCAGTGCGCCGATCGACTTCGCCGGCTCCGCATCGCTGTCGGTGCGATTGGGCGTGGGGCGATTGTCCATCATCTCGATCACGGTACGCATGTCGACGTCGCGCGGCTTGCCGGCGGGCGTGGCATCGCCGGACTGCTTGCCGCCGCCCGGCAGCGGCGTGCCCGCATCCTCCTCGCGCAAGGCAAAGCGCCGCTGGATCTCGGCCTGTGGCTTGCCGTAGCCATCGGGGCTGGTCAGCAACTCCAGGAATTGCTGCTTCAGCCTGCCCAGCGCAATCCGGTCCTGCGGCCGCTTCGGCCCGGCCACCGATGGCTCGATGGAATCCAGGTCCAAGTCGATCACCGTGGAATAGTCGCACTGGCCGGCTTGCGGCATGCCGAACAACTCCTGCGCCTGGTAGTAGCGTCGAACCCGCTCCACGGCCTGCTCGCTGCGGCCGGTCGCGCTCAGGTAGCGGCAGCTTTGCTCATCCACAGGGAAATAGCCGATGGTGGCGCCATACTCCGGCGACATGTTGCCGATCGTCGCCCGGTCCTGCACCGACAGGTTGGCAGCGCCCTCGCCGTGGTACTCGACGAACTTGCCCACCACATGCGCTTGGCGCAGCATTTGCGTGATACGCAGCACCAGATCGGTCGCCGTCACCCCTTCGCGCAGTCGACCGTGCAGATGTACGCCAACCACATCCGGCAGCAACAAGTACACCGGTTGGCCGAGCATCGCCGCTTCCGCCTCGATGCCACCCACGCCCCAACCGACGACACCCAGCCCGTTGATCATGGGCGTGTGCGAATCGGTGCCGACCAGGCTGTCGGGGAACAGCACGCCGTCGCGTTCCATGACGCCCTGCGCCAGGAACTCCAGGTTCACTTGATGGCAAATGCCGAAACCCGGTGGAACGATGCGCAGGCCTTCGAACGCCTGGGCGCCCCACTTCAGGAATTGATAGCGCTCGTGGTTGCGCCGCATCTCGATCTCCGTATTGAGACGCAGCGCATCGGCACCGCCGAAATGATCCACTTGCACCGAATGATCGATGACCAGATCGACCGGCACCAACGGCTGCACGCGCGCCAGATCGTGGTTGCGCCGCACGACGGCGGAGCGCATCGCGGCCAGGTCCACCAGCAACGGCACACCGGTGAAGTCCTGCAGCAAGACGCGCCCGACGACGAACGGGACCTCGGCGGTACGCTCGGCGTTCGGCTGCCAGCGGGCAAGCGTCTTCACGTCCTCATCGCGGATACGGCGCCCATCCAGGTTGCGCACCACCGATTCCAGGAGGATGCGCAGGCTCACCGGCAGTCGCGAGACGTTGCCGATACCCGCGCGCTCGAGCTCGGGCAGCGAATAATAGGCGTATGACCCCGACGACAATTCCAGGCTTCGACGCACGTCGATCATTTCTCACGCTCCTGTCTTTCAGTCATTTCTTGAACCGTATCGAGCGCAAGCGTGGAGTGAGCATAGGCTCCTCCAGCGCGCATTTCCGCGGCGACCCAGATGGCCTCCATGATTTCCTGCGCTGTCGCGCCGTGCCTCACGGCCGCCTTGGTGTGACCGCGGATGCAATAGGGGCACTGCGTGATATGCGCCGCGGCGACGGCAATCAGCTGCTTGACCTTGGTCGGCAACGCGCCGTCGGCGAAGACGCGCTCGCTGAAGGTGGTGAAGGCCTCATGAATATGCGGTGCAAGATTCTTGCGCGCAGCGGCCAGCTCAGGCGTCGCCTGTGGAAATATGTCTTGGGGCATGATGGGAATCTCCGGACACGAACGCGCAGCAGCGCGCAGGTCCTATGATTCCGCAAAAGCGTCGGCACCGCGATACGTACCGCACTCGCTTGCTCGCCGCCTGGATCGTTCAGGCGCGGATCGCTCAGGCCTGGACGCTCGGACATGGATGTCCGAGCCTGCACGCTCCCGGATGGGGATCGCTTGGGAGTGGCTACCCCGGCCTCACACGGGAGGCAGCTGCGGGGGCGCTTGATCCGCCGGCTGATCCGACTGACCTTTGCGCTGCTTCTTCTGTTCGTTTTTCTTTTTCTTGGCCTGCTCGCGCTGCTTTTTCAGATGCCGGTAGTTGGGCTGAGCCAATAGAGCTCTCCTGATAGGTGGTCACGCCGCAGTGTCGACGCGCAGGCAGTCTACACTGCCTGCGTGCCTGAAGGGGGTCAACCCCGGCCGACACGCCCTGCCGAGGCGGCGTAGTCTTGCCGTCGTGCGCCTGCCGGCGGCCGATGCAGGGCCGACGGCGCCGCGCCAACGGCGCACGGCTCACTGTTACCTCACGACGCGGTCGGTCACGGCCCAAACTGTTATGTATTTTTATGTTACTAACTGCATCTGTTATGCATTACAGTCGAGCAGTAAGATCGCACTCGACCCGGTAGATTCCCAGCAACCGACGCTGCGTTCGGCGACTACCCGGGTAGAGGCGAGGAAAGAATGAGGATCGCAAAACCACTACTGCTGGTCACGACGCCCATCGGCATGATCGGCGCCGCCTACGAAGGCTTCCGCTTGGCCGGCGGCCTTGGCTTCCTGCTGCTGGCACTGATGCTGATGATCAGCGCAGCCGTCGGCATGCTGGTGCTGACCATTCGCAAAGAACAGCGGGCCGAGCAGGCGGCAAAGGAGTCCCAAGCCGCTCCTGCGCCCGGCGCACAGACCTCGACTCCCGCGATAAGCCTCGACAACGGCATTACGCCAGCGGAACGCCCATGAAATTCCTGATCGTCCTCGCACTCTTCGGTATCGTCGCAAGCCTGGGCCATGCGTTGTACAGCATGTCCTCGGGGCCGCGGGAGGACAAGCGCATGGTGCAGGCCTTGACGATACGCGTGACCCTGTCCGTGGTCTTGTTCGCCTTGCTCATGATCGGATGGAGCCTGGGCTTCATCTCGCCGCACTGATGAGCCTGCCCTCATCGCAGACTTCCGCCGGCGGAAGATCGACTCCGCGCACCGGCACAGGCATGGTGCTGTATCGTGCGCTGGCCGACGAATTGTCATCACTGATCAAGCAAGGGACGTTGCAGGTCGGCGATCGTGTTCCTTCGGTGCGGCAGCTGTGCCGGGAACGAAACATCAGTCCCAGCACGGCGATGCGAGCCTACGAGGTGCTGGAAGAAAACGGCCTGGTGGAGATTCGCCCGCGCTCCGGCTACTACGTCAGTGCCCAGTGGCGTCAGTCCCCCGGCGAGCCGCAACACGTGCGGCCGCCTTCGCGCAAAACGCGCGTCGAAGTCAGCGAACTGGTATTCGAGATCCTGGAGGCTGCGCGCCATCGCGACGTCATCCCCTTGGGATCCGCCTTTCCGAGTCCAATGCTGTTCCCGTGGGCCAAACTGGCACGCTACCTGGGCAGCAGCGCGCGACACATGGATCCGTGGAGTACGGTCGAGAGCCTGCCGCCGGGAAACGATGACCTGCGGCGCCAGATCGCGCGGCGTTATCTGGCGTTCGGCACGCGCGTCCCCGCCGACGAGATCATCATCACATCCGGTGCCCTGGAAGCATTGAACCTGGCGCTGCAGATCGTCACCCGCCCGGGCGATACGGTCGCTGTGGAAGCGCCCGCTTTCTACGCCTGTCTGCAGTCGATCGAGGCCGCCGGGCTGCACGCCGTGGAAATCCCGACGCATCCGCGCGCAGGCGTCGACCTGGATGCGCTGGCGAGCGCGATCGTCAAACACAACATTCGTGCCTGCTGGTTCATGACCACCCTGCACAATCCCCTGGGCGCCACGCTACCGGCGGACAAGAAGCAGGAGCTGGTGAAACTGCTGGCGCGGCACGATATCCCTCTCATCGAGGACGATGTCTATGCTGAACTGTATTTCGGCGATGAGCGGCCCAAGCCGGCGAAAGCGTTCGATACCAAAGGACTGGTGCTGAACTGCGGCTCCTTCTCGAAATGCCTGGCGCCGGGATATCGCCTGGGTTGGGTAGCCGCCGGGCGCTTCGCGCAGCCCCTGCAGCGGCGCAAGATCATCAGCACGCTGGCGACCAGCGTGCCCATTCAGAACGGGATCGCGCTGTTCTTGCGCCAGGACGCCTATGACGCCCACCTGAACAAGCTGCGCCATGCCCTGCAGACGCAGCAGGCGGAAGCACTGAATTCGCTGCGCAAGCATTTCCCGCCAGGCTATCGCGTCGCCGTCCCCGACGGCGGTTACTTTCTATGGGTGGAACTTGCGCCAAACGTGAACACCCTGGAAGTCCACCGCCTGGCGCTGGAATCCAACATCAGCGTCGCGCCCGGCCCCATGTTCTCCGCCAGACGCGAGTTCAAGAACTATCTGCGACTCAACTACGGCCATCCGTGGACGCCGCAGATGGATCGGGCGATGGCAGAACTCGGGCGTATCATTCGCGCCCAATAGGCCTGCGCCGCAGCGAGTGCTCAGCGCGCGGCGGCTGCACAAGTCCGCGGGGACATGGGAAACTGCCGGCTGCCGCGGATGGCGCCTGCCCCTGCCCGAATCAAGAGCGATCGCCCATGAATTTGTCGTTGCTGAGCCGTTACGCATTTTTTGCCTGCTGCATCCTGATATTGGTGGTGCTGGCATTCCTGCCTTTCGGTGGACGATGGCTGGCGATGACGGTGATGGCCGCGCTGGTCCTGATCGGCCTGGTGGACCTGGTGCAGCGGCGCCACGCTATCCGGCGCAATTACCCGATTCTCGGCAATCTGCGCTATCTGGTGGAAAGCATCCGGCCAGAGATACGCCAGTACCTGCTCGAGGGCGATCGCGAGGCCCTGCCCTTCTCGCGGGCACAGCGCACGCTGGTTTATTCGCGGGCAAAGAATCAAGGCGCAGACAAGCCCTTTGGCACATTGATCGACGTCTACCAGCCGGGATTCGAGTTCATCGGCCACTCCATGGCGCCCGCGCATCCGGGTGATCCCGATGAGTTCCGGATCGAAGTAGGAGGTCCGCAGTGCCTGCAGCCCTACTCGGCGTCCGTATTCAACATTTCGGCCATGAGCTTCGGCTCGCTGAGCGCGAATGCCATTCAGGCACTGAGCCAAGGCGCCAGGCTGGGCAAGTTTGCCCATGACACCGGCGAAGGCGGCATCAGCCCTTATCACCGAGCGGGTGGCGCCGACCTGATCTGGGAACTAGGCAGTGGCTATTTCGGCTGTCGCCACATCGACGGTACGTTCGATCCGCTGTTGTTCCAGCAGACTGCGCAAGATCCGCAAGTGAAGATGATCGAGATCAAGCTCAGCCAAGGCGCCAAGCCCGGCCATGGCGGCATCCTGCCGCAAAGCAAGATCACGGCTGAGATCGCGGCGACGCGAGGCATTCCAATGACACAGGATTGCGTCTCGCCCGCCCGGCATGCCGAGTTCTCCACCCCCATCGAGCTGTTGCAGTTCATCGAGCGCCTGCGCGGACTGTGCGGCGGCAAACCAGTAGGCTTCAAGCTCTGCCTGGGCCATCCATGGGAATTCATGGGGATCGCGAAAGCGATGCTGGAAACCGGCATCCTGCCCGATTTCATCGTGGTGGATGGCGCCGAGGGTGGCACGGGCGCCGCACCGGTGGAATTCATCGACCACATGGGCGTGCCGCTGCGCGAGGCGGTCCTGCTGATCCACAACACGCTGGTCGGCGTGAATCTACGCGACAAGATTCGTATCGGCGCGGCGGGCAAGATCGTCAGTGCCTTCGATATCGCCAGCGTGCTGGCCCTGGGCGCGGACTGGGCCAATGCGGCGCGCGGCTTCATGTTCGCGATCGGCTGCATCCAGGCGCAAAGCTGCCATACCAATCGCTGCCCGACCGGCGTCGCCACCCAGGACCCGCTGCGTCAACGGGCATTGGTGGTCGAGGACAAGGGCCAGCGGGTGCACAGCTTTCATCGCAATACACTCCACGCGCTGTCGGAGATGCTGGCGGCATCCGGACTCACGCATCCGTCCCAGCTGGAACCCCGGCATCTGGTGCGCCGGGTCAGCAACAAGGAAATCCGCTTGTTTTCCCAGTTGTATCATTTCCTGCAGCCCGGCGATTTGTTGCGGCAGAGCATCGAGGGGGAGTTCTACGGGCGCACCTGGCAAATGGCGCGTGCCGACAGCTTTGCCGCAAGCTCGCATTACTGAGGATTGGGGCGGCGCCGCGAGACGCGCGCTCGGCCTGTACAGCCACACAGATCAACGACTGAGTGTGCGATCGCAATGCGAGGCGCAATGCTGCGACTTGATGATAACCACATCATTTGCTCACAAGTGGCGAGGCTATTACCCACTCCTTGAGCACGGTGCGGACCTGCCAGACCTCGATTGAGACAGTTGCTGAACGCTTCGAACTGAACCGATCAGCCGCTCGTCGGAAGGTTTGGGTACAGAGAAGGAAACCAGCGATCACGAGCCACAGCGGGAATCGAGAAGATCAATGGAGCGTTGTTACCAGCGCTCTGCACATACCCGGCATCGAGTAGAGATCGAGTAATACGCTGCCCGGTACGCGCGCTGGTCTGCACGATTGCGGGCACTTCGCCGCGGGGGACTTCACCGTGCGCAAGTGCTGAGCGCATCAGTCGATGCGAGCCCTGACTCAGCGTTCCCTTTCGTTCCTCTTCGAGTACTTGCTGCTGAATGCGGTCCGCCAGCTGCGCAGGCGCGAGTCGCGTTTCCATGAAGCGCACCTGATCCAGGCACTGCGCCAAGAAGTACTCGCAGAACGCGATCAGATTCTTGCGCGAAAGATTGCCACGCCCGTCGAGGTCACGGCGCGGTTCATCGGCAGCCTGCAGATTCGCCTTGTAATCAGCTACGGAGCGCGCGAGTCCGCGCGAGACGGACCATAGAGTCGAGCCGATGCCGAGCCGCTTGAGCATGGCATGCGAGATCGGACGGGCAACGCGGCCGTTACCGTCGAGGAATGGATGAATCCAAGCGAGACGATGGTGAGAGGCAGCCAGCGCGTGAGCGGCGAGACGTTCGGCGCCTGATCTTCATCGATCATCTGCTGCACTTCGATATGCGCGCGAGCCTCCAGCTGCAGGGCACGCTTGGCCGGGTTCGCCGAATAATCGGCCGCCAGCGCTCGGTCGATATCGTGTGGATGAGTGTCGTGCCCCTCGATTAGATTGGAGTAGTAGCAATTCATCGATCTGACGAGTCCGCCGACCGCGGCTCGCACCTGAGGGGCGAGCCGCCCGGCGAACTGACCAGCCGCTAAGGGCAAATCCACAACCAGGCTCTCCAGCCTGTCGGATAGCACGTCTGGCAGAAAGGGTTCGGCAGCCGTGGGATTCATATTGGCGGGTATTTTGGCGGGCTA
>JBEBRC010000122.1:0-10420 GCA_040395055.1 Steroidobacter denitrificans | reverse complement strand
CGTGTATCGACACACGGCCAGCGAGGGCCCAGGACGTGTCGGCCAACCCCCATCGATCATGCCCACAAACACGAATCCGGAGCCTTCGGCCAGAACGCCGAACAGCGAATGGTCGACGTGGGACTTCTAAACGTAGGACTCTAGACGCGCCGGAAGTTCACGACCACGGCCCACACACCCAGGGCCAGCAGCGCGATCAACACCCACCACGGCATCGACAAGCCCAATAAGGTCCAATCGATCTTGCCGCATTCGCCCGAGCCGGTGAGTACCTTGGAGATCACGTCCGTCACCGGCATGATCTCCAACAGATAATCCAGGTCGGCGCCGCAGGCCGCGACGGTGCCTGGCGGCTGTGCCTGGATCCAGATGTGCCGCGCTGAAATCAGCATCCCCCCCAGCGCTGCCAGCGCCAGCAAGGTCCCGTACACGCGCGCGCCGATCCTGCCCGGGTCGTGCAGCGCCGCCAGCAGGAACAGCACGCCGGCGACGATCACGGCGACGCGCTGGAAAATGCATAGCGGACAGGGTGCCAGTCCGAGTACATGCTCGGCGTAAAGTGCATAGGCCATGAGCGCCACGCAACAGATGAATCCGAGTGCGTTGCCGGTCCGCCGACCAATGAGCAGCGTCATCTCAGTGCCCTGTCTGGTCTTGGCCACGCTGCGAGCGCGCCTGCAGGTCTCTCTCGACCTCATCCAAGGACAAGTGCCGGATGTCCTTGCCATGAACCATGTAGACCACGTACTCGCAGACATTCTTGGCATGGTCGCCGATGCGCTCCAGGGCGCGCGCCACCCACAACACATCCAGGGCACGACGGATCGTGCGCGGATCCTCCATCATGAACGTGATGCACTGGCGCTGCAGCGCTTCGTACTCCTCGTCGATCCAGCGATCCTTCTTGGCCACGTTGACCGCGCCGCGCGGATCCAGGCGGGCAAAGGCATCCAGCGCTTCATGCAGCATCTCACCCACCAGGCGTCCCAGATGCTTGATCTCGCGGTAGCGGTCGGCAGGCCTCTCGGCGACCGCCAGCCGCGAGCCGATGTAGCCGATCTTTTCCGCTTCATCCCCGATGCGCTCCAGGTCGGTGATGGTCTTGATCACCGCCACGATCAATCGCAGATCCGAGGCGGCAGGGTTGCGGGTCGCCAGAATGCGACTGCAGTCATCGTCGATGGCCACTTCCATGGCATTGACCTTGGCATCGCCATGCGCGACTTGTTCGCCCAGCTTGCTATCGCCCTCGACCAGCGCTTCGACCGCCTGCTTGAGCTGCTCCTCGACGAACCCGCCCATCTCCAGCACGTTGGTGCGCACACGCTCCAGGTCGTCGTTGTAGCGGCTCAAGATATGATGAGACAGATCGGCCTTTTCCATGATGCATCCAAGGTGGTGTAGCGGTATTTGTACGCGTCGCTGCAAAGGTCTGCAAGCGCCGCCGGACAGGCGCAGAGTGCCTGCTTGCGGCCCGTGCGCCCAGGCGCTGCGAGATATCCTGCCGGGGTTCGAGTCATGGCGCCAGCGATGCATCGAGGAAGTCCCGCAAGGCTGCGAAAAAGGCCACTCGGCAAGTCTCGATCGTCATTTCATGATCGCAGTCCCCACGTTCGATCAATTTATGCTCCTTGCCCGCCTGGCGCAGCGCGCGGGCAAAGCGCCGCGCCTGGCGCACCGGCACCACCGGGTCCAGCCTGCCCTGCATCATGAGCAATGGGGTGCGGATCGCATGCAGCCGCGAGGCCGGCGACATTTGCCACAATGCCCGCTGATCCTGCCCCAGGCGCTCGCGCCACAACTCGGCGTCCTTCAGCCGGGCAGTGTACTGATCGAATGCCATCAGATCGGTGACAGCGGCAAAACTTGCCGCGCAGGCATACCATTCGGACTCCCGCGCCGCGCCCAGCAAGGCCGCGTAGCCGCCGAAGCTCATGCCCGCGATACAAATGCGGGTGGGATCGGCAATCCCCTGCTCCACCAGCCAACGCGTTCCATCGGTAATGTCGTTGTGGATCAGGCCGCCCCACTGGCGGGCGCCGGCGGCCGCAAAGCGCGCGCCGTAGCCCAGCGAGCCGCGGAAATTCATCTGCAGCACGGCGTAGCCGCGCGACGCCAGGAACTGCACCAACGGATCGAAGGTCTTCAGGTTCCTCGTTTCCGGCCCGCCGTGCGGCAGAACGACCGCCGGCAGGCCCCGCCCGCGCTGACCGCCATCGCCCGACGGCAGGGTCAAGTAGGCCGGAATGCGCTGGCCGTCGCGCGCGCGATAAATGATGGCTTGCATCGGCGCCAGCCTTTGCCGTTCGAGGTCCGGGTACTGGTGGCCGACCAGCGTCAGCGTGCGCTGGTCGGCGTCGAACAGATACAACGAGGGCGGATCCACATCGCTGAGCGAGCGCACCAACTGCCGGCGACCCTCCGCACTTCGATCCAGCACCACATTGACGGTGTCCGGCAGCCGCGCATCCAGCCATGCGCCGCGCTGCGCTTCCGCCTCATCGAAGTAATGCACCTGTTCATGCTCGCGCACATACTGCACGGACAGCAGTTCGCGTGTGCGCGGATCCAGCGCGACCGGGCCCGCCACGTCATAGAGCGGATCGGAAAACAACAGCGTCGCGGGCGGGGGGCCGGCGTCCCGATCCCGGTTCAGCTCCAGACCAAACAGCGCAGCGCGCCCCTGGTGGTGCCGCAGCACGTAGAGCGTATCCGAGGCGCCCAGCGCCAGCGGCCCCATGGCATCGACATCGCTGAGCGACTGCTCGAGCAGCACCGACCAGGTCTCATCGTCGCCGCGCCGCGCGTGCAGGCTCGCCTTGCCCGCGTTGTACCCCACACCCAGGCGCACAACGCCACGGCCGTCGCTCATCCAATGCCGGACCGGCGGCCGGGCGCGCACGATGCGCCGCATTTCGCCGCTGGCCAACTCGATCTCGACAACCTCCGGGTATCCCAGGCCGCTGGGATCATGCTGCAGCAGTATGTGGCCCGCCTTCCCGGATGAGAAATCGATGACCTGATCGCGAACCGGATCCTTCAATCGCGTATTGAGCTCGCGAACGACGCCGCGCGCCCGGTCGATGACATACAGGCGGGTTCTCTCAGAGATCCGATCCGGCGAGCGTACCGGCGAAACGGTGCCGCAGAGCACATGTGTCGACCCTGCCCAGCGGCACCAGCGAATCCTCTCGCGCGTCGACTGCACTTGCAGGGTAAGACGATCGCTGGCGTCGTGCAGCGTGCGCAGCACGACGCCCTGGCGATCGTCGGATTGCTCGACGAAGCTGAGCACCGCGCCGTCGGCCGAGAGCGCCGCGAGCGCGAACTTCGGCGCGTGCGCAAAGCTGCGCACGTCCAGATCACGTGCTGCCGCGGTGCCGGCCCAGGATACGGCGCACAGTACCGCGGCAACGACGACGCTTCGTCCGGCGCAAGGAGTCGACATGCGTCAATCCTAGCGCATCGCTCCTCTGCCGATCAGAACTTGAACGTGGCATCGACCTTGAAAGTCATCCCCAGCTCCTGTTCGATGACCTTGACGCCGTTGCGTTCCACTTCGAAGGACTCGTCCAGCAGATTTTGTGCGCGCAGGCGCATGCTGATCGAATCCGTCGGATAGAACGAGTAGACCAGGTCCAGCGAATTGAACGGCTGCTCGTAGGCATCCGCCACGCCGTTGCGGCCGGCGTAGTACAACCGTTCGCCGTACATGTTGTACACCAGCGACGCGCTGTGCATCTGGTTGGGCGAATCGTAGCCCAACTGCAGATTCACCAGCTTGTCCGAATGCTGCGTCATCGGACGCTTGCGATTGGTGAGATTGAGTGCCCGCTGGCCGACGGTGAGTTCCGAATCGCTCCAGGTGGCGTTGCCACTGATGAAGAAGGCATCGGTCCATTCGCCGGCCCAGTTGGCCAGGAAGCCCAGACGCTTGAGCCACTCGACCTCGATACCGTAGATCTCGGCGGACTCGGCATTGATGAATGTCAACGCCCGGTCGTCATCGGTGCCGGCACGCTCGACGGTTTCGATCGGATTGCTGATGTCCTTGTAGAACCCGCTCACGCTGAAGCTGTCGCCGCTGGCGAACTGCCATTCGGCGCGCAGGTCGAAGTTCATCAGGCCCGAGGTGACCAGATCCGGATTACCCTGCACCCGTTCATCCGTGAGCGGGTCGATGTACCAGGACTCCGACACTTCGCGCAGGTCCGGCCGGGTCACCGTCTCGCTCCAGCCGAAGCGCAGCTGGAACTGCTCCGCCCAGAAGTCCTGCCTCATGTAGGTCAGTGCCAGCGAGGGATAGAAGTCATCCTCGGCCGTGGCCAGCGTGTGCAAACGGTCCACGAGAACCGGGACCTTGGGCACGCTGACACTGAATTGATGCTGGTCCACCGGCACGGCCAGTTGCTTGAAGTCTTCCCAGCGAACGCCGCCGGCAAGTCGCCAGGTCTGGTTCCAGTTCACATCGAACTTGCCGAATGCGGCATCGATGCGCTCGGCTGCCAGATAGCTTTCGCTGCCTGTGCCGCCGCCCAGCGACATCGCGAATCCGTTGGCGGGATCCAGCAGATTGGCATCGGTGAACACCCGCCCCGGCGTTCCGTCCAGCGCATCGGTGCGGCTGGCGCCCATATTGAGTTGGGTCTGCATGTAGCTGCGGCCCTTCTCGTAGAAGTCCGCACCGCCGCTGAACTTCACCTCGAAGTTGCCCCAGGTGAAAGGCTTGTTGAGCGACCAGCCGTAGCTCTTCACCTCATCGCGCAACTCCGTGAAGCGGTATTGGGCCGCGGTCTCGGTCTGGCGCAGACGCGTGGATTCCAAGACGCCGCTGGCAGGATCGATGCGGTCCTCCGCCTCGATGGTGATCTCGCTGGGAATATCCGTCCTGGCGGTCGCATCGGAGAAGTACCAGGTAAAGTTCAGGTTCTCGATCAGGGGAGAACTCAGCAGCTCGCCCCACTTGCCCAGCAACTCGGCGGTATCGTATCCCAGTGTGTGGGAGCCGCGCAGTTGCATCAGCTCCAGATCGCGCTCCTCGTAGCGAATGCGATAGGTGCGCTGCTGACGTCCGTCGTCCCGCACGAAATTGAAATTGTGTCCGGTCTCCAGCGAAGCCTCGTCCTCGGTGTTGCGCAGATACAGGCCGGTCGCTTCGATCCGGTGATCTTCGCCATAGGCCACACCGAGATTGAGCGACCCGGTCAAGGACACATTGTTGGCGCTGGTGCGCCGGGTGTCGTACTCCAGCTCGGGCGTGGCCACCTTGCGCCGGATGCGCTCGCGATCGCGCCAGTTGTTGCCGTAGTCGACCAGCGCCAGGGCGCCGACGCGCCAGCGCTCGCTTTCGCCCAGATACCAGCTGTTGCCGAGGGTCGCCTCCAGGTTGAGGTCGGGATCCGATGATCCTTCCTTGAAGTCGATGTCGCGATACAAGCTGCTTGCCAGCTGGCGGTTGATATCCTGCGCCTCACTGAACTGGTGCGACTGCCCGTCGCGATTGAGCCCGCGCAGGATTCCGACGGCGGAGATATTGCCCTGGTAGGTCTGGATCGCGTCGCGGATCTCGCCCGGGAGCGCGCGGGTGCCATCGTCGCTGCCGAGCCAGTCGTCGGAGCCGCCGCGATAGCTGAGCGACTTGCCGGAGTTCTGCGAATTCCAGCCCGAGCCGATCTGGATGTCGAATACGAATTCTTCAGGAATGCTGGTGGTGCGAATGTCCACGCTGCCGCCACCGAAGGCAGCCGGCATATCTGCCGTGTATCCCTTGTTGACGGCCAGCGACTGGATGATTTCCGCCGGAAACAGATCCAGCGGGATGACGTTGCGAGTCAGGTCGGGCGAAGGAACGTAGGCGCCATTGAGCGTGGTGCTGGAGTAGCGCTCGCCCAGCCCGCGCACATAGATGAACTTGTCGCTGACCAATGTCACGCCGGGCAGGCGTCGCAACGCCGCCGACACCGTGCTGTCGCCGACACGGCTGATCTGCTCCGCTCCCAGCAGATCCACCACCACCTCATGCTCCAGGCGCTCCAGGACCACATCGCTGGCAGCCGAGCGCTGGCGGCCAGTCACGATGACTTCCTCCGTCACACCGTCCGAGGCCATGCTGACCGCCGCCGCGGCGGCGACGAGATTTTCACTCGCAGGCGCTCCCGCCATCGCCGCACCCTGGGATTGTCCCATCGCCACGCCGACCTGTCCTGCGGCTACCGCAGTGGACATGGCCAGCGCCAGGCGTATTGCGTCCCGTACTCCGATCTTCATCGCTGCCTCAACCTTCATATTGGAAACTCTCGTGGCTGGAAGGGAGGACCGCAGAGTGTCTGCGGTCCTCCTGTCCCCGGATCATTCGAACCAGAGCGGCTGCGCGCGATTGCCATCGTGCAGGCCGTACGTCCAACCGGCGGTCCAATCGTCCGCACGCGTGACAGCACCGATCTTCTGACCGGTACCCACCGTGAAGGCGGTACCTGTCGCATCGGCGAAGGCAGGAGCGGTATAGAACGTATTGGGCTCCAGCACGACGACATTGGCATTGTTGGCTTCCGTGATGACCACGTTGCCGGCGTTGAAGCTGTAGTCGGCGCCGTTGGTGCTGGTGCCGAGCACCCACTGCGCCAGGGAGTCGCCGTTGGCCAGCGTGCCCAGCACGGTCGGATCCGTTACCGCATCCGCTTGGACGCACGCCACGATGGTGGTGTTCAGGGTGGACTCCCCCGACTGCGCGAACGCGAGGGACTCGGGACTCTGGATCTCCAGGCATTCGTTCGAGGCGGTCGAGCTGTTACCCAGGTAGCCACCGAAGATGATGCTGTCGGCCAGGTGGAATTTCGTGCCCTGGCGGAACAGCGGACCTTCGGAAACGTCCGAGTGGGTGCCGGTGTCCGAATTGGACAAGACGCAGGTCAGGTTGGAGATCGTGGGATTGCTGATCGGAGCGGTGTCGAGCGCTTCACCCGATCGCTCGGAGTTGATGTTGTCCGCCTCGACGCAGCGATTGCCGTCGGCGAACGATTGAATCACCAGCGCATTGGTGATGTTGCCGACGTAGCCATCGGAATAGTCGATGCTGTCATCGCGCACATACAACGCGACGAAATTGTTCACATCGACGGCGCCACCGAAGAACTCGATGCCATCGTCATAAGTGCTGTAGACCTGGAGGTTCTCCACGATCGTGCCCGAGCCGACGGCGTTGAACGTCACGCCGTTCAATTCATTGCCGGCGGTGACTTCGAAGCCGCTGTGCTTGGTGATGACGTAGCGCAGGATGCCGGAGTTATCGGTGTTGTCGCTGCCGCCGTAGAAGGACGGCTGGCCTTCGGATACGACGTGGCACTGATCCGCGAGGCGCTCGGCATCCGAGCAGTTGTTGGTAAGGCCGTTGCCATTGATCACGATGCCGCCCCACTGCTGCACATCTTCCGCGCCCACGCTGCCGGTGACGGCATCGGTGTACGAGGTAAAGGTGATGGGCGCCGCGGCAGTGCCGTTGGCGATGATCTGCGAGCCGCGATTGATCAGTACGTAGTCGACCTGATCCTGGAACACCAGCGTGTTGCCCGCTTCGATCGTCAGGATCGGCCCTTCGCCGCCCTTGGGCGCATTGCTGCTGACACTCTCTCCGACGAACAGGCTGCCCTCGAAAATATGCAGGCCTTCGATGAAGGGGATCGTGACATCCACCAGTAGCGGCGTGGACTGGCTGACGAAGCTGGACGAATACGTGCAGTCCGTGCCGTCGAAGCTACCCTGTCTCACCGTGCCGCCGGCGGTCGTATAGGACGCGCAGGGATTGTCGGCTCCGCCGCCGCCGCCGCCACCGCCGGTGCTGTTGTCGACCGTCGAAACGCCCAGATTGATATCGCCGCCGCCGCAGCCCGCCAGGGCCATCATGACTGCGCTTGCGACCACCAGATTCTTCATTGACATCGACGAGATCTCCCACACGGTTTGGCTAAGTCGAATCCGCCCGGTGCCTGAGACAGCGGCGGCTCTTGTGTGGGAAAGGTAGGATCGTTGTCCTACGTTTTAACGACAGATATGTGACGTTATTGTGACCATCCAGGCCGGATGGAGGCCCAATGTGACGAGATCGGCGATTACGATCGCGGCGAGCGCATCAAGGCGAGCGCATCAAGAGGTGATGTCATTCAACGATGACGCGATGCCATCGCTGCTGCAGGCACTGTGCGGCAAAACGACACGTGCAAGCAGGCTTTCGCGCGTAGTGCGCCAAGAAAACGCGACCGTCTAGGCACCGGCGGTATGCTGGCTCGGATACGAGGCCGGCGGATTCGCGATGCGCCGCGTAGGGAAATGACAAGTAAAGGTACTGCCGTGTCCTTCCTGGCTCTCGATGCTCAGTGTCGCATCGTGGCGCTGCAGCGCATGCTTGACGATGGCCAGGCCCAGGCCCGAACCGCCCATATCGCGAGAGCGCCCTGAATCGACGCGATAGAAACGTTCGGTGAGCCGCGGGATGTGTTCGGCGGCGATGCCGATACCGGTATCGCGCACCGACAAGTGCGCCCCCTCGGCGTCGATCCACCAGCGCAGCGTCACCTCGCCGTCCGCGGGCGTGTATTTCACTGCATTTGATACCAGGTTGCCGGCAATCGAATGGATCTCGTGCTCGATGCCCATGAGCCATGCCTCGCTGTCGAGCTGCACGCGAACCTCGCGCGGGCAATGCTCCGATGCCATCACGTCCCGGCGCAGCAGCGACAGCAGCCCGGCGATGTCGACCGGCTGCTCCTCGATCGGGGTGTCGCCCGACTCCAGTTTCGACAATTCCAACAGGTCGTTGATGATCATGCTCATGCGTTCGGCCTGGCGGCGCATCTCCAGGACTGGAGCCTGCCAGACCTCGTCGATTCCCTGATCGTCAGCAAGGGTATCCAGGTAGCCGCTGATCACCGTCAACGGCGAGCGCAGCTCGTGCGACGCATTGGCGACGAAATCCTTGCGCATCGATTGCAGATCGTGCTCGCGCGTGACATCGCGCACGATCAGAAGCTGGCGTTCGCGCTCATCGGTTCGCACCACATGAAAGGAATGCCAGTGCGTCCGGTCACAGCCTGCCCCTTGCACGATCACCCCATCCTTGGGCTGGCCCGTTCGCAGATATTCCACGAAGCCGGGGTGGCGCACGAGATTCTCGATCCGGATGCCAAGGTCGCGCTTGCGCCGCAGGCCCAGCCAGGCGCCGACGCGCGGGTTGAACCAAAGAATCTCATGCTCGGGGCCCAGCAATACTGCGCCTTCCGGCATGGCGGTCGTCAAGCGTCGAAACTCCCGCAGCAAATCGCTGACGTGCGCCTTGTGATGCTGCTTGCGGCGATAGATGCGATCGACGATTGCAATAAGCTCGGCCCACGACCCGCGCATGTTCGGGGCGCCTTCCAGGCGCCGGTGGCGCAGCCAGTGCTCGACACGCAGCAGGTTCATGATCTGCGCGGCCAGGTAGAACGCCAGAACGAGCGTAAGGACCAGCGCCACACGACCGAGAATCAACCCGACGAGCAGTGCCGTCGCCAATATGACGGCCAGGCGCAAGATGGTGCGCCAGCCGGCTGGCGACATTGCGCCGAGGAACTTCAAGATTTACTCCGTACGGGTCGAGAAGCGATACCCCGCACCACGCACCGTTTGAATGAAACGGTCGTAATCGAACGCTTCCAGCGCCTTGCGCAAGCGACGGATATGGACATCTACGGTACGCTCCTCGACATAAACATTGCCGCCCCAGACACGATCCAACAATTGAGCCCGACTGTACACCCGCTCCGCATGGGTCATGAAGAAGGACAGCAGCCGGTACTCCGTGGGACCGAGCTGGACGGTACGGTCACCAACCATTACGCGATGGCTGGCGGCGTCCAACAGCAGTCCTTCGGCTTCGATCAGCTCCTCGCCGCCGCCTGGCGTGGAGCGGCGCAGAACCGCGTGGATTCGCGCCAATAGCTCGCGAGGCGAAAACGGCTTGGTGACATAGTCGTCGGCGCCGCTTTCCAGGCCCATGACCTTATCCTGTTCCTCGGCCCGCGCGGTCAGCATGATGATCGGTACGTCCTTGGTATCCTTGTTGCGTTTGAGCGAACGTGTCAGTTCCAGTCCACTCATCTCCGGCAGCATCCAGTCGATCAGCACCAGGTCCGGTCGTTGATCGGCAATACTGGCGCGCGCCACACTGACATCCGCCGCTTCGCGTACTTCGAAGCCACCGCGGCGCAAGCCGAAGGCGATCATGTCGCGGATCGGGCGTTCGTCTTCGACGATCAGAATCTGCTTTGCTGACATGTTTTATGAAAATTCAACATGTTGGAAATATTCCCTACATTACAGCAATGAATTATGACACTTCGGTGACCGGGAAGCCGATCGCGGCCAATGTTGCGATTTGCGGCAGCCAAAT
>JBEBRC010000121.1:0-10503 GCA_040395055.1 Steroidobacter denitrificans | reverse complement strand
CGAAAGGTCATGCCCAGCAGTTGCGCGGCTTTGGTCTTGTTGTAGCGCGTCTGTTCCAGGGCGCGCACGATGGCGTCGCGTTCGATGTCTTCCAGGGCATCGCCGAGAGGCTCGCCGGGAGCGACGGTGTTATGGGCGGCGACTTCGGCGGGTACGCTGCGGGGGCGCAGCTGCAGGTCGCCGGTGTCGATGACATCGTCGGCGCACAGTGTGGCGGCGCGCTCCAATACGTTCTCCAGCTCGCGTACGTTGCCGGGAAAATGGTATTCGCGCAGCGCCTTCGAGGCGGCTTCGGTCAGGCGCAGGCCGTGGTTGTCGATCTGGCGTCCCAGCCGCTTGACGATCGATGCCACGAGTTCGTCGATGTCCTCCGGCCGCTCGCGCAGCGGCGGCACGCGGATCTCGATCACGTTCACGCGGTAATACAGGTCTTCGCGGAACTTGCCCTCGGCGACCATCGCCGCAAGGTTCTTGTGGGTGGCCGAGAGGATGCGTACGTCGATCGGAACTTCCTTCGCTTCGCCGACGGGGCGCACGCGCTTTTCCTGGATGACTCGCAGCAGCTTGACTTGCATGTGCAGCGGCAGGTCGGCGATCTCATCCAGGAACAGTGTGCCGCCTTCGGCGGACTGGATCAGTCCCTGCTTGTCGGCGGTGGCGCCGGTGAAACTGCCTTTCTTGTGGCCGAACAGTTCGCTTTCCATGAGTTCGGAGGGGATCGCGCCGCAATTGACGGCGACGAACGGGCCGTCGCGGCGTGCGCCGGCGTCATGGATCAAGTGCGCGACCAGTTCCTTGCCGGTGCCGGATTCGCCGTAGATGTGCACCGGCGCCTGGCTGCGCGCGACCCGTTCGATCATTGCGCGCAATTGCTCCATGGTGCGCGATCGCCCGAAGAGCTTCATTTGCGGTAGCTGCAGCGTACTTTCGCTGGCTTCGCCCAGCTTGAGCGTGGCGCCGATCAGTTTGCGCAGGGCGGCTATGTCCAGCGGCTTGGACAGAAAATCGAACGCACCGAGCTTCAGGGCGCGCACCGCGGTCTCGATGTTGCCGTGGGCGGTGATGACGGCCACTGGGGTGTGGGGCTTGTTCGCCTGGATCCATTCGACCAGGCTCAGGCCGTCGCCGTCCGGCAGCCTCATGTCCGTCAGGCATAGATCGAACGAGCCGGCTCGCAGCTCGCGGGTTGCCTTGTCGAGCGTGTCGGCCGTGGTGACCTCGAGATTCATGCGCTCCAGCGTAATGCCGAGCAACTCGCGAATGTCTGGCTCGTCGTCCACGACGAGCGCGCGCGGTTTCATTATTACGATTCCCTACGATTCCCAGCGTTGAGGATCGGCAAAGACGATCCGAAAAATACTACCACCACCGGGGCGCGACTCGTACATCAGCAGCGCCCGGTTGCATTGCGCAAGCTCGCGGGCAATGAACAGACCCAGGCCGGTGCCGCCTTGGCCGGCGGTGAAGAACGGTTCGAAAATCCGCTCGACGTCCTCGATCGGGATGCCGGGGCCGCGATCCATGATCTCCACGAACGGGCGGTCCGAGCTATTGATGCGCCCGGTGCGGATCTCGATCGGACCCTGGGCGCCGGGGCGGCAGCCGTATTTCAGCGCGTTCTCGCAAAGATTCCACAGCAATTGGCGCAGATGCGAGGGATCGACGCGCACACTCAGGTCTTCATGCGCATGCAATGCGATGGCCGTGTCGTCCAGCTGCGAGGTTTCCCGATACTCTGCCAGGAACTCGCGCAGCCAGCCGTTCAATTCCACGCGCGCCTGGCGCGTGGAGTCGCGGCGTGAGAGTTGCAGGACGTTTTCGATGATGGTGCTGACGCGCTCGCCGTTGTTGATGATGATGTCCGTGAGCCGGCGCTCCTGCGCCGCCAAGGCAGGCGCCTCGGCGAGCAGTTGCGCGGCATGGCTCATGGCGCCGACCGGATTGCGGATTTCATGCGCAATGCTGGCGCTGAGCCTGCCCAGCGCGGCGAGCTTGGATTGCTGGACGCGTTCGGCGATGAGCGTGGTGTTTTCCAGGAAGATCAGGATCGGGCCCTTGCCGCTGCCCAGCGATACGAAATGCGGTTGAATCATGTTGCCACGGTCGTGGGCCATCAGCGACAGCGAGCTGAGTTGCCAGTCGTGCGTATGCCGGCGCCAGATGCCGAGCAGATACATCAGGCGCGGGGACACCTCCCCCAGTGGCGTGCCAGGCTCGACCTTGCCTCCTTGCAGCAGCTGCGCGGCGGATTCGTTGATCAGGCGGATGCTGTCGTTGGCGTCGACCACCAGGATGCTTTCGCGCAAGTGCTGCACGATGAACTGATTCAGCTCGGCCAGGTTCGCGACGTCGACTTCGCGCTGGCGGACGCGTTCCTCGCTTTCGCGCAGGTTGCGCGCCAGCCGGCCGACGCCCAGGGCGACCAGGAACAGCAGTGCCCCGACGATACCTGCCGCTGTGAGCTCGCCCACCTGGCCGCGTGCGGCGAGCGTGGTGAACACTTGCTGGGCGAGCAGCGCGATCGTGGCCAGGGCCGCAAGCATCAGCGCCAGCTGCGGGCGGACGATGAAACTTGCGGCGCCGATCGGCAATACCAGCAGGACCGCCAGGCCGCTGGCCATGCCGCCGCTGGCGTAGGTGAAGATGGAAATCGCCGTGATGTCGACGCAGACGCTGACTACCGTCTGCAGACTGACGTCCGGCCAGCGGCGCTTGACGCTGGCGATGGATAGCGCGGCATAGGCGAAGTACGCCGTAGCGGTGCCGACGAACAATCCAGGCAAGATCTCGCCGACGGGTGAGGGGTCCAGGAACGCGAACATCAGCGCCAGCAACAGCGGCGCCAGCAGCCGGAACAGATTGATGAGCGTCAGCACCCGCCAGGGGATGTCTGCGGGGGCGGCGGGCGCAACGGAGGCAGCCAGCAGGGATTTCATGCGGCGCGAGTTTAGGGCGGAATGCGTTGCCGCGCGAATCGATGCGCAGAATCGCACGCCATGGCCGTGGATCGAGCTGTCGGCGGGTCTGCGGGCGCCGGTCTGGGATTGGCCGTGCATCGTCATCGTTTGAGCGGTTTGCAGCGCTCATCCACCGGTATGACGGCATGGTTTCATGCATTCATTTCAGGTGGCAGGTTGAAACCTGACCTCGCTAGCCGCCAAAATAGAAGGCTTGCGCCTCCATAGAATGAAATCCTAAGAGAACCTTGGCCGATGAATCTTCACGAGTACCAGTCAAAACAGCTGTTCGCGAGCTACGGCATTCCCGTCCCGACGGGCTATGTGGCGTCCACGGAGGCCGAAGCAGCCGAGGCAGCGCGGCGCATCGGTGGCGCGAAGTGGGTGGTCAAGGCGCAGGTACATGCCGGCGGCCGCGGCAAGGCCGGTGGCGTCAAGCTGGTGGATTCTCCGGAAGCGGCCGGCAAGGCTGCCGCGGCGATGTTCGGCAAGCAGCTGACGACGCACCAGACGGGACCGGAAGGACTGCCGATTCATCAGGTGTTCGTCGAGGAAGGCTCGAAGATTGTGCGCGAGCTGTATTTGAGCCTGGTGCTCAACCGCGACAAGGGCTACATCGCATTCATCGCCTCCGCCGCCGGCGGCATGGATATCGAGGAAGTCGCGGCCAATACCCCCGAGAAAATCATCCGGGTCGACGTCCACCCGGCGGCGGGGCTGCAGCCTTCGCAATGCCGTGTGCTGGCTTTCGGCTTGGGCCTGGAAGGCAAGCAGGTCAAGGAATTCACCAAGATCGCGCAGGCGCTGTACCAGATGTACCTGGACAAGGATGCGAGCCTGGTCGAAATCAATCCGCTGATCGTGACTGGCCAGGGCAACCTGATCGCGCTGGACGCCAAGATCAACATCGAGGACAACGCCTTGTTCCGCCAGCCGGAGCTGGAGAAGTGGCGCGATCCTACCCAGGAAGATCCGATGGAGCGCGCCGCCGCCCAGCATGAGCTGAACTACGTTTCCCTGGATGGCGATATCGCCTGCATGGTGAACGGCGCCGGCCTGGCGATGGCGACCATGGACCTGATCAAGCTGCACGGCGGCTCGCCGGCGAACTTCCTGGACGTCGGCGGCGGGGCGACGCGCGAGCGGGTCACCGAGGCCTTCAACCTGATCCTGTCGAACAAGAACGTGAGCGCGATCCTGGTCAACATCTTCGGCGGCATCGTTCGCTGCGACATGATCGCCGAAGGCATCATCCACGCGGTCAAGGACGTCGGCGTGCAAGTGCCGGTAGTGGTGCGCATCGAAGGCACGAATGCCGAGCAAGGCCGCAAGTTGCTGCAGCAAAGCGGCCTGGCGCTCACGCCTGCCAGCGACCTGACCGACGCGGCCAAGAAAGTCGTGGCGGCGGCGCGCGGCTGAGCGGTACGGCGGCCACTCCACGTGCCCGACCCGCTCAGGCGGGGCGGGCAACTCGAACCCAGTTCCAAGCTTCGGACCCATTCCCATGTCCATCCTCGTCAATAAGAACTCGCGTGTCATCTGCCAGGGCTTCACCGGCAAGCAGGGGAGCTTCCACTCCGAGCAATGCCTCGCCTACGGCACCAAGCTGGTGGGTGGTGTCACCCCCGGGCGCGGCGGCGAGAAGCATCTCGGCCTGCCGGTCTTCAATACGGCGCGCGATGCGGTAAAGGATACGGGTGCGACGGTCAGCATGATCTACGTGCCGGCCCCGTTCGCCGCCGACGCGATCCTGGAAGCGGCCGATGCCGGCATCGAGTTGATCGTGTGCATCACCGAAGGCATTCCGGTGAACGACATGGTGCGGGTCAAGTCCGCGCTGGCCAGCTACGGCAGCTTGCTGATCGGGCCGAATTGCCCGGGCATCATCACCCCTGGCCAGGCGAAGATCGGCATCATGCCGGGCTTCATCCACAAGCCAGGCCGCATCGGCATCGTGTCGCGTTCCGGCACCCTCACCTACGAGGCGGTGTTCCAGACTACGAACGCGGGCCTGGGCCAGAGCACTTGCGTGGGTATCGGCGGCGACCCGGTGCGCGGCATGAACTTCATCGACGTCCTGGCGCGCTTCGAGGAAGACCCCGGTACCGAAGGCATCATCATGGTCGGTGAGATCGGCGGCTCGGATGAGGAAGCCGCGGCTGAATTCATCCGCGATCACGTCACCAAGCCGGTCGTCGCCTACATTGCCGGCGTCACGGCGCCTCCGGGCAAGCGCATGGGCCATGCCGGTGCGATCGTGTCGGGTGGGATGGGCACGGCGGCCGACAAGTTCGCCGCGCTGGAACGCGCCGGCGTCAAGACCGTCCAGAGTCCGGCCGACCTCGGGCAGGCAATCGTGGAACAGCTGAAAAAGAAAAAAGTCCGGCGTGCCACGGCGAAGCGCGGCGCGAAATCGGCAGCGAAATCGACCCGTGCCGCGGCTCCGGCCAAGCGTGCCGGGAAGAGTGTGGCGGTGAAGACGTCCGCCAAGAAAAAGACCGCCCGCAAGAGCGTTGCCAGGCCCCAAGGCGGCAAGGGTGTGAAGGGCGCGAAGAAGGGCGCGAAGAGCGCGGTCAAGACCGCGGCGCGCGTCCTGCGTCCGACCAAGGCTACGGCCAAGGCCAAAACCAAGGCCAAGACCGGCACCCAGGCCAAGCGCGCCGGCAAGGTGGGCAAGGCGCTCAAGAAGGTGGCAGCGCGCGTCAAGCTCGCGGCGAGGGCGCCCAGGAAGAATGCCGTGGCGGCAAAGAAAGCGGCGCCGGCAAAGCGCGGCACCGTGCGCGCGGCCAGGAAGCCGGCCGGCAAGCAGCGGCGCGCCAAGTAGGATCAAGCCAGCTGGGATTCAAGCAGGACTACAGCATTTTCAGGCGCGCAGCAGGCGCCTGATGCGTCGCGCCGCATGGTGGCGCGGCGCTTGCGCCGGCGCCGGTGCGGCAGGCGTGACAGGCCGGCGCCCGGCCCGGCACCTTGATATGATCGGATACCAAAGTACGACGAACGTACGGTCCGGCAGCGACACATGTCTTCACCCACTCTGCGCATCGCCCTGGCGCAACTCAACCTGTTCGTCGGCGACGTCGAGGGCAATGCCCAGCGCGTGATCGACACGGCGGCCGAGGCGCGCGATCGCCTGCAAGCGGATCTGGTGTTGTTCCCTGAACTGGCGCTATGCGGTTATCCGCCTGAGGATCTGCTGTTCCACAAGGGACTGCGCCGCCAGGTCGGCCTCGCGCTGGAGCGCGTGCGTGAGCACTCGCGCGGCGTGGCACTGGTGGTCGGCTATCCGGAGTATGTCCAGGAGGGGATCCATAACGCCGCCGCCTGGCTCCACGATGGCGAATTGCTGGCCAACTACCGCAAGCAGGAGCTGCCCAACTACAGCGTCTTCGATGAGAAGCGCTACTTCCAGCCTGGACTGGAGACATGCATCGTGCTGCTGCGTGGCATCCGGGTGGCGCTGCTGATCTGCGAGGACATCTGGGAGCCCGGTCCGGCGCGTGCCGCCAAGGCTCATGGCGCGCAATTGATCTGCGTCGTCAACGGCTCGCCCTATTCGCTGGGCTATCAGCAGCGACGCGAGGAGACGGTGCGCGAGCGGGTTCGCGAGACGGGCCTGCCGGTGGTGTACCTGAACCTGCTGGGCGGGCAGGACGAGCTGGTTTTCGACGGCGCCTCGTTCGTCATGGATGCGGCGGGCACCGTGGTGCAGCGCTGCCATGCCTTCGAGGAAGGCTTGTTCGCCGTGGACGTCGATTTGGTCGGCCAGCAAGCAGTGCCGCGCCCGGCCCAGGTCGAACCGCTGCTGAGCAGGGAGGCCAGTGTCTACCGCGCGCTGGTGCTGGGCGTGCGCGACTATGTGGGCAAGCATCGCTTCCCGGGCGTCGTGATCGGGCTGTCCGGTGGCCTCGATTCGGCGCTGACGCTGGCGATCGCAGTCGATGCCTTGGGCGCCGAGTGCGTGCATGCGGTGATGATGCCTTCGCCCTATACCTCGCCGATGAGCCTGGAGGATGCTGCCGCGCAGGCGCACACGCTGGGTGTGAAATACGATGTCATTACCATCGAGCGTCTGCTCGCTGCGGCCTTGGAGGCGCTGCCAGAGGTATTCGCGGGGCGGGCACCGGATACGACCGAGGAGAACGTCCAGGCGCGCTGCCGGGGCCTGCTGCTGATGGCGATTTCGAACAAGACCGGGAAGATGGTGCTGACCACCGGCAACAAGAGCGAAATGGCGGTGGGATATGCCACCTTGTACGGCGACATGGCCGGCGGCTTCGCCCCGATCAAGGATTGCAGCAAATTGCTGGTGTACCGGCTGGCGAAGTATCGCAACTCGATCGCGCCGGCGATCCCCGAACGCGTCATCGAGCGGCCGCCGTCGGCGGAGTTGCGTCCCGATCAGAAGGATTCGGATTCGCTGCCGCCGTACGACATCCTGGATCCGATTCTGGAGTTGTTCATCGAGGATGACCTGTCGGTCGATGAGATCGCGTCCCGCGGCTTCGATCGGGCGACGGTCGGTGAGGTGCTCGCCTTGGTGAAGCGCAACGAATACAAGCGTCGGCAGGCGCCGCCGGGCGTACGCATCAGTGCCCGGGCGTTCGGCAGGGACTGGCGGTATCCGATCACCTCAGGCTATCGGCCGCGGTAGCCATTTCGGCAGGCAGGCGGCTGCAGGCGCCGCCTGCCATCCCATGTCACCAGAACTTCCACCAACTGCGCCGGATGTCGCCGGCCTGGTCCACATTGGCGTAGTTTTCGTGCAGGACGCGTTCGGTGTCGGCCGCCAGTTCGGGCATGTCCAGTCTGCGATAGGACTCGGCCATGATCGCCAGGGCGTCCTTGATCTGCGGCGCGCCGTCGTAGTTGTCGATGGTGTACTTGGCGCGATTGATCGCGCCCACGAACGCGCCGCGCTTGAGGTAGAAGCCGGCGACGTACACTTCATAGTTGGCCAGGCGATTGCGCAGGAACACCATGCGCTGGCGTGAGTCCGGCGCGTATTCGCTGTCGGGGAAGCGCTGCAGAAGTGTCTGGAAGGACTGGAAGGACTGGCGTGCGTCGATAGGGGGGCGCTGCGACAGGTCGGCGTTGAACCAGCGCTCGAGGAAGTTCGGGTTGCGCTCGAACTGCACCAGTCCTTTGATGTAGTAGGCGTAGTCCACGCGCGGATGTGCCGGATTTTCACGGATGAACTGATCGGCCTGGTCGATGGCCGATTCCGATTCGCGGTTCCTGTAGTAGGCGTACATCAGGTCGAGCTGGCCTTGGCGCGCCGCGTTGCTGAAGGGGAAGCGCGCTTCGAGCTGCTCGTAGTAGACGATGGCGCTGCGGTAGTCGCCGTTGCTGGAGGCACGCTGCGCCAGCTCGTAGAGTCCGTCCGCGCTGCCGACTTGCTCGCGGAGTTTGTTGCCGCAGCCGCTCAGGACCAGCATCAACGCTGCCGTGGTCAAAATAAGGATACGCATGCGGGAATTCTTACCCTCGTCGGCCAGTCAAGATGATCAAGCTACATTGCTCGGCGATTTGCCTGGACCGGACTGGGCCCAGGCCCAGGTGCGATGATCGGTCCAGCCGTCTCGCGGGAGGGTCGAGCGGTCTCCCGCTGCCCACGGCGTTGCGACAATCGTCGTGCTGTCTGCGACAATCGCCTGACAAGCGGGCAAGTATAACTAAGAGCTGCCTGCCTGGATCGCTAAGTTGAGCGATCCGCCAGCGCCTCGGCAGCCAGGGCACAGTTCGTGCGATCTGGATCGAATCCCTCATCCCGCGGGTGCCGGCCGGCGGCGAGGCCTTGCGGCGTTGCCATCGAATCCTGCCTCGGCACGCCTGTTTCGAATTTGTCGCTCGGCAGACGGTTAAGTTCCCTGTTAAGTTGCGGGGTTTCCTGACCATTCATTCATCTGGATCCTAGGGTTTCGATTGTTGCATCCCATGTCCGAAGAACCTATCAGCCTGCGACTTACCATCCCGCCCGAGCGGGCCGGCCAGCGCTTGGACCAGGCGCTCGCCGAGTTGCTGGCGCAGTATTCGCGAACGCGTATCAAGGATTGGATCGACGCTGGCGGGGTGCTGGTCAACGGCATCCGCTTGCGCCCGAAGGACAAGGTGGTGGGGGGCGAGAGCGTCGAAATCGAGGCCACGCTGCCGGTGGAGGTCGATGTGGCGCCGGAGCCGATCGAACTGGAGCTGGCGTACCAGGATCCGGATGTGCTGGTGGTCAACAAGCCGGTCGGGCTGGTGGTGCATCCGGGGGCGGGGAACGCGGCGGGTACCTTGCAGAACGCCTTGCTGCACTTCGATCCGAGCCTGGCGCGGGTGCCGCGCGCGGGCATCGTGCACCGCCTGGACAAGGACACCAGCGGCTTGATGGTCGTCGCGCGCACGCTCGAGGCGCATACCGCCTTGGTTCGGGCCATCGAGGCGCGCGAGGTGGAGCGCGAGTACGAGGCGGTCTGCGCCGGGGTCATGACCGGTGGGGGCATGGTCGAGGCGCCGATCGGGCGCCATCCTGTGGATCGGGTGCGGATGGCCATCCGGCAGGACGGGCGGGAGGCGGTGACACATTACCGGGTGGTGCAGCGCTTTCGTGGCCATACCCATATCCGATTGAAGCTGCAGACGGGGCGTACGCATCAGATTCGGGTGCATATGGCACATATTCACTACCCATTGGTCGGAGATCGCGTCTACGGCGGGCGTCTGCTGCTGCCGAAGGGGGCGACGCCAGGGTTGATCGAGGGCCTGCGCGGCTTCAGGCGACAGGCCTTGCACGCGGCGCGGCTGGCGTTCGCCCATCCGATCTCGGGCCAGCCTGTCGATTGCGCGGCCTCGCTGCCCGAGGACCTGCGCGCGTTGCTGGCATTGCTGGCGCGCGATCTCGCGGAGGGGTCGTGAACGGCGCCGTTGCGACCGGCCGCGACAACTCCATAACTCAAGTCCGGTACCTGGAGCCGGATTGGCCGGCGCCGGCGAATGTCCGGGCGGCAAGCAGTTTGCGCGGCGGCGGCGTGAGCCGGGGACCCTATGCCAGCCTGAACCTGGCGCTGCACGTCGGTGATGAGCCGGAGGCGGTGGCACGCAACCGGCGTGCGCTGGGCGTGGCGCTGGCATGGCCGGCCGAGCCGCTGTGGCTGAATCAGGTGCATGGCGCGCGGGTGGTGCAGGCAAGTCCGCAGGCCATCGTGCCCGAGGCCGACGCCGCCTACGCGCGGCAGGCGGGGGAAGTCTGTGTGGTGCTGACGGCGGATTGCCTGCCGGTGCTGTTTTGCGACCTGGACGGGGGCTGTGTGGCGGCGGCGCATGCGGGCTGGCGCGGACTGGCGGGCGGCGTGCTGGGTGCGACCTTGGCGGCAATGGGCGTGCCCGCGGCACGCACGATGGCCTGGCTCGGACCGGCGATCGAGCCGGCGGCATTCGAGGTGGGGGCGGAAGTGCGCCACGCGTTCCTGGCCCGCGACGCCGGTCACACGGGGGCGTTTGCGCACAACGCGCGCGGGCGCTGGCAGGCTGATTTGCATGCGCTGGCCAGGCGCGAGCTGCAGCG
>JBEBRC010000120.1:0-10507 GCA_040395055.1 Steroidobacter denitrificans | reverse complement strand
TGTTCTGGGCCTGGCGCTCGCGCGGCCAGTTCGCGTGCCCGGCGAGCCTCGTAGGCCTGCAGGTGTGCGTAAGCGATGCGCAGCAGCGACGCGTCGGCTTCCCCGGGCGCCTGCCGGCGCAGCAGGTCGCCGAGGATCTGCTCTCCTTCGGTGCGGGCGCCTAGTTCGACATCGCGCAACATCGATGCGGTCAGCGACGAGCCGGCTGTCGTGAGTATCATCCGGCTGCGCTCCCATGCCGCCGCGCGCGGCTCGAATCCCGCCAGGCGTGCGATCTGGGCGCATTCATCGTAGAGCGCGCTCGCCTGCCCGGCGGCGCCGGCCGCGACGATGTCGCCGATGCTGGCCCGCATCAGGCAGGTGATGCCGGCCGCCGCTGCGATGAAGACCCACTTTTCCCACATTTCCTGAAGAATCGACTCGCTCAGCTTGGCCTCGAAGCCGGCGTCGGACAATGCCGCGAGGATCGCCTCGGCGCGGGCGGATCGGCCGCCCTTGCGTTCGCCGAAAGCCAAGTGATGCAGGTCGTTGAGATGCTCGATGCTGCCGCGGGAATCCAGGGTGGAGGAAATGGCGCACTGGCCGCCGAGGATGGCTTCGGCACCAAACCTGGCCTCGAGCCGATCCAGATGCCGCATGCCGTTGAGCAGCGGCAGGACCCTGGTATCGCTCCCGACCGCTGGCGCAAACGAGTCGATCGCCGCATCGAGGTCATAGGCCTTGCAGCTGAGCAGGATCAGGTCGAAGGCGCTGTGCAGGGCGTCGGCCTGGATCGTCGGCGGACGCTCCAAGTGGAAGTCGCCGCATGAGCTGCGGATCGAGAGACCCGACTCGCGCAGCTGCGCGGCGCGGCGTGCGCGCACCAGGAAGGTGACGTCGCGCCGTGCTTGCAACAGGCGACCGCCAAAATAGCCGCCGATCGCACCGGCTCCCACGACGAGAATCCGCATCGCATTTCTCCTGGCCACTGTTCATCGACCGCCGTGCACTGGCCACTGCGCACTCGCCGGGCGCACATGCGCTACTGGCTGCATGCGCGACGGCGGCGGACGATGGAACGATCCTGCCATTGTGCTGCACTACGCCCGCCCTGGTCACCCGGGACCATACGGATTGCGGCCGATGCAGCCGGGCACCAGGAGGAGCCCGTATGCGCCGCGGGCGCCCGAGTGTACGCTGCCAGCTTCGGCGGCGGGAGCGCCGGTGCTCCCGCCTGCGCTCCTTCAGAAGGTCTTGCGCAATTGAAGCTGGATGAAGCGCAGGGCATCGATGTGACGGTCTTCGTGATAGGCAATCAGTCCGCTTGCCCTGGAGCCCTGGTAGACCGTGCGCCAGCGGCTTCTGGGCCGGCCGGTGAAGTTGTTGAACATCAGGCGCACCACGGTATCGGCTTTGGGGGTCCAGTCCCAATAAAGCTTCAGGTAGTGATCCCAATGATCGGTGCGCAGTTCGCTGTAGCGATACGAGGTCTCGCGCTTGCTGTAGGAGTTCTCCAATGAGAGCGTCGAGGAGAGCGCGGGAAATTCGCGGGTGAGCAATACATCCCCGCCGACCGGGGCATGCCGTGTGATGCGGCGCTGCTCGCCGGTCATCGGGTCATCGACCTCCGACCAGTGCCAGGAGCCGTTGAAGCGCAGCAGGGTGTTGTCCAGGCCCAGCCGCCCCAGCGGCAGGGACACCGACAAGGCGAGCTCCTCGCGCGTCCCATCGCCGATGTTGCCCACGGTATCGAAGCCGTTGGCCGGCACCAGGTCGACGACGTCGCTCACCAGCGAATGGATGTAGGTCAGCACCACCGCGCCGCTGTCCCAGAAGCGCCTCTCGATCGAGGCTTCGAATTCCCAGGCGGTCTCGGGGCGCAGATCGGCATTGCCGCCGCTGATCGTCCCGGCGTCCAGGGACGCCTGCGAGGCAAAGTCGCGAAACTCCATCTGACTCACCGTGCGCTCGACGCGGCCACGCAATTGCAGGCCATCGTTCAGATTGTAGGTGAGCAATGCCCGTGGCTTGGGGTAGCTGAGCGAGCGGCGTGCATCGCTGTCCCCGGACTGGCTGATGGTCGAGATCTCGTAGCGCAGGCCAAAGTCGCTCGAGAGGCGCGGCGAGAGCTTCCATCGTGCATCGACGAATGCCTCGCCCCGTCGTTCTTCCACCTTGACCTTGCCGGCGGGCAAAGGGACCGGCACGCCGTTGTCGTACAGGCTGGCTTCGACGTCGAGGAAGTTGTAGGCGCCCTCCAGGCCGCCCTCGATGGTGAGTGAGGGCGAGGTACGGTAGGTGGCCGAGGTGCGCAGAATCGACTCGCCCTGCAACGCCTCGTCATCGGAGCTTTGTGCGTTCAGCGGGTTGATCGCATCTGCCGTGATGGTTTCCTTTTGCAGCGACTGCAGCAGCAGCAGCCGGCCGCTGAGCAGGTCGGTGAACACATGTTCGTAGTCGAGCCCGGCCTCGCCCTGATCCAGGCGGATACCCGTGGTCACTTGTCCTTCGTTGGTCTGCGGGGCGTTGGTGCGTGGCGTGAGGATGTCGAGCTGCGTCGTGTCCTGGCTGGTGCCGCCCAGGTTGACGCGCAGCAGGCCCGAGTCGGTCAGGTACTCCGCCGAACCATTGGCTTGAAACTTGCGTTGGCTCCAATCGGTCTCGAAGCCGCTGGCCAGCAGCAGGGCGCCGTTGGGATCGCGACGCACGATGGCGCCGTTGCCGGAGTTGCCGTATTGCTGCTCATCGACGAAGTTGAAGGCGCCGTTGAGCGCCAGGCGACCGGTAGTGCGGGCCGTCTCCAGGCGCAGGCCGACCCCGGGATCGTGTTCCGAGGCGAACATGGCGGTGAGCTCGCCCGCGTGGCTGGCCATGTCGCCGCCGAGACGTACCACGTTTGCCACCACCGACTGCCCTTGCATGTTGATGCCGGGCGCGCCGCCGCGAATCACTTCCAATGTCGCGACGTTGGAGACCGGGATGCGACGCAGCACATCCTCCAGCGAGACCGCCTTGGATGCCGGGCGCTGGCCGTCGATCAAGACATTGCCGAGGGCGGCGGCAAAGCCGCGCACGTCGGTGTCGCCGGCCGCGAAATTGAAGCCAGGCAGTCGTTTGACCATGTCCAGGGCCGTGGTCGGCTGGAATTCGGCAAAGAAGGCCGCTGGATAGCTGATCACTCCCGGGCCGGTGTCCGGCAGCACGGCGGAGAGCGTCGCGGCCGAGGCTGGCGATCCGTCCAGCGGCGCGCGCACGCTGCTGGACGGTCGCGGCAGTTCGGTTCGCGCCGCCTCAGTCGCCAGTGCGCCAGTAAACGGTACGCATGCTGCAAGCCAGAGGCTGCGACGAATATGTTTCGTGATCAAGACGGAGTAACGACGTTGCATGCACCGATCCCAAAGACCCGACGTGAATATGAATGCGGGCGCCCCACAGCATTTTTTGTATTTGGCTGCGGCCCGGTTAAGGCCGCAGGTGTATTTCCGACATTCTATCTCACTACAAGTTCATTCGCCGCCATCGGGGTCCGACAGGGTGGATTGGGTCACGAAAATGGCTCACGGGCGCAGGCATCGCTCGTGCCAGGTTTCCCGCTCGAATGCCTGTATCATCGCCCGGCCACCGAGTCTGCGATGTGAAATGCCGATCGCCTGTCTGCCGGCAACGACCTGTCTGTCAGTAACGGAGGATGATTCATGATTGATGCACTGCAAGCAATCTCCTGGGACCAGGTTCCTCTGGAGCGCGTGAACGACAACATGCAGCGTCGCATCGTGACGGGCGAGAAATTGACGGTGGCCCAGATCCACATGAAGGATGGCTTCATCGTCCCCATGCACTCGCACGTCAACGAGCAGATCACCCAGGTGATCAGCGGCAGGATGAAATTCTGGTTTGGGATGGATCGCCAGACGGTGCGCGAGCTGGGGCCGGGCGAGGTGCTGGTGATTCCGGCGAACCTGCCTCATGAAGCGCTGATGATCGGCGACGTATTCGAAATGGACATGTGGGCGCCCAGGCGCGAGGACTGGCTGAACAAGACCGACGATTATCTGCGAGGGTGAAGGTATGGATCTGGGAATATCTGGCAGGACGGCAGTGGTGTGCGGCGGCAGTCGGGGCCTGGGGAAGGCCGTGGCGCAGGAGCTGTGCGGCGAAGGCGTGCGTGTCCTCATCTGCGCGCGAGGCGCCGAGGCGCTCGATCAGGCGCTGGACGAGTTGCGCCGCAGCGGCGGCGAGGTCCATGGCGTAGCCGCGGACATCTCGACCCGGTCCGGTTGCGAGGCGGTGATCGCCACGGCGCAGCAGGTGCTGGGGCAAGTCGACATCCTGGTCACGAACAGCGGCGGCCCGCCGCCGGGGCTGTTCGAGGTGCACGATGCCGAGGCCTGGGATGTGACCTATCGTCAGTTGCTGGTGAGCGCCGTGGAGCTGATGCGGGGTGTATTGCCCGGCATGAAACAGCGCCAGTGGGGCCGGATCATTGCGATCACCTCGCAGGCGGTGAAGCAGCCGGTCGACAACCTGATCCTGTCCAACAGCGTACGGGCGTCCGTGGTCGGGCTGGTGCGCAGCCTGGCCAATGAAGTCGGCCGATTCGGCATCACGGTCAACAATGTCATGCCGGGATACACGCGCACGGATCGGCTCGAGAAGCTTATCGCGACAGACGCGCAGTTCGGCAAGGTGACGGCCGAGATTCCCGTCGGCCGCATCGGCCGCCCCGAGGAGTTCGCCGCCGCGGTGGCGTTCCTTGCCAGCGAACGCGCGGCCTACATCACTGGCGCGTCGATTCCGGTGGATGGGGGCTGGATCAGGTCGCTGCTTTAAATGACGGGGTAAGAGCGCGGGGGCCGCCGTTGCCGGATCGGCGCCCGTGGCCCCACCCCTACCGGGCCGGCGCCGGCGGCAGGGCGTCGATGAACTCCACCATTCGCTGGCGCATCGCCTGGTCCGGCAGCCGCCCCATGCCGCCGCCGAGGTTGTCGCGCATGTTCTTGGCCTGGCTGGTCGCCGGGGTGACGGCGGTGATCGCCGGGTGGCTGATGATGTATTTGAGAAAGAACTGCGCCCAGGTGCTGGCGTCGAACTCCGCGGCCCATTCCGGCAACGCCCGGCTACCGACGCGGCGGAACAGGCTGGTGCGGCCGAACGGCAGATACGCCAGCACGCCTATTTTGCGCTCCTGCGCCAACGGCAGGATCGTCTGCTCCACGTCGCGGTTGTCGATGGCATAGTCGACGCCGATGAAATCCAGCGGTTCGTTGCGCATGGTCTGTATGAGCGCGTCATATTGCGCGGGAAAAGTCGTGGTAATGCCGATGTAGCGCACCCGATCCTGCTGCTTCAGCTGCCGCAGGATCGGCAGCTGTCCGGCAGGATCGGCCATGTTGTGCACCTGGATCAGATCCATCTTCTGCACACCGAACCGTTTGAAGGACGCCTCGACCTGCGCGCGTGCGGCAGCCGGGTCCGCCGCACCGCCGCCGCGCGGTGCGACGTTGAGCTTGGTGGCCCAGAAGATCCGGTCGGTGATGCCGAGTTCTTTCGCGATCTGGCCGGCGACTTCCTCGGATACGCCATAGCTGGGGGCGGTGTCGAACACCGTGCCGCCCTCATCCACCAGCGTGCGCATCACGGCCTTCAATGCCGAGACATCATCGCTGCGGGCGACTTCGCCGAAGGTGGCCGAGCTGCCCAGCCCCACCATCGGCAGCAATTCCCCGCTGGAAGGAATCGCCCGTTGCAGTACTTTGCCTGGCTGGGCGGCGAGCAGGCGCGGCGCGATGCCGAGCGCGAGGCCGGCACCGAGGGTGAGCTTGGTCCATTCGCGGCGGTTCATCAGGGAACTCCTGTGTTGAAGGGAATGCTTCGAACAATGGCGAGACGGCGACGCGATCGGTGCCCGATTCCGGCGGCTCGATGACGATCGGTATTTTCGGCCATTCTGGCAGCAACCGGCCGCCGGGGTCTACCGTGAGGGGCGTTGCCCCCCCCGCGTCGCGATGGACTGCGGCAGGCGGCTGCCGCTGCCGCAGCGGTGCCGGTTGACGAAACGGTGCAACCACAATATCTTGTGTCCACCAGCGGTGCCTACCCCAATCGGTGGGCCTAAGAGGGAATCCGGTGCGACGCGATCATTTGCCCTGATCGCTCAATTCCGGAGCTGCCCCGCAGCGGTAATCGGGAACGAAAGACGCCAGAGCACTGGGTCGCAAGGGAACCATCCGAGCCTCGAATGCGCAAGCTTTCGATGGATGGCCCGCAGCGACCTGGGAAGCGGCCTCGAGTAGGTCGGATCACACGATCCGCGCCCGAAAGCCCGAAGACCTGCCGCGGTCGTCACATCCAAACGATGTGGCGTTCGGCTGTCGGGCTCTCGTGGGCGGAGCTGGCGGAAGCATCCTGGCGACGATCGTGCGCCTGGCATTCCGTTGTCTTGCCCCCTGGCCCGATCTCGCTCGCGGGAGCGGACAGCCACGATCGGGCTTGCGGCTTCGCGTTCGCGTCGCCGTCGTTCCATCGTGCGCTGCCCGCCCTGGGAGCTTTCCAGGGAGCATTGCGATGATCACCGAACAACCCGCGTTCAAGCTGACCGCGCCATCGGGCAGCCACAAGCAGATGCGCGTCACCAAGCGCAGCGGCGAACACGAGCCCGTCGACGTCAACAAGATCGTGCGGGCGGTGAGTCGCTGCTGCGATGGGTTGAGCACCGTCGACCCCATGCGTGTCGCACTGAAGACGATTGCCGGGCTCTACGACGGTTCGACCACGCGCGAACTGGACGAATTGTCGATTCGCACCTCGGCCTCGTTCATGGTGGAGGAACCCGAGTATTCGCAACTGGCGGCGCGCCTGCTGGGCGCTTTCATCGACAAGGAAGTGCAGGGACTGAGTATCCATTCCTTCTCGCAGTCGATTCGCCAGGGCTTCGACGTCGGGCTCATCAACGAGCGGGTGATGAACTTCGTCGAAGCCAATGCGCGCAAGCTCAACGACTCGATCGACGCCTCGCGCACCCAGGCGCTGGAGTACTTCGGCCTGAGGACCTTGTACGACCGCTACCTGCTGAAACACCCGACGCGCCGCCTGGTGCTGGAAACGCCGCAGCATTTCTGGATGCGCATCTCGGTGGCGCTGAGCGCCACGGTTGCCGAGGCGCTGGATCTGTACGAAACGTTCTCGCAATTGAACTACATCGCCAGTTCACCGACGTTGTTCAATGCCGGTACGCGACACGAGCAGCTCTCCAGCTGCTTCTTGCTCGACTCGCCGCAGGATTCGCTCGAGTCGATCTACGACAAGTACAAGGACATCGCGCTGTTGTCGAAATTCTCCGGCGGCATCGGCGTGGCCTGGCATCGGGTGCGCTCGGAAGGCTCGCTGATCCGCGCCACCAACGGCCTGTCCAACGGCATCGTGCCCTGGCTGAAGACGCTGGACTCCTCGGTCGCCGCAGTCAACCAGGGAGGCAAGCGCAAGGGGGCGGCCTGCGTGTACCTGGAGCCGTGGCATGCGGACATCGAGGCGTTCCTGGAGCTGCGCGACAACACCGGCGATGAAGGGCGGCGCACGCATCACATCAATCTGGCGAACTGGATCCCGGACCTGTTCATGCGCCGCGTCGAGGCCGATGAGCAATGGTCGCTGTTCGATCCGCATGACGCGACGGAGCTGCCGGACCTGTTCGGCCCGGCGTTCGATGCCGCCTATCTGCAGGCCGAAGCGCAGGGCATGGCGAAAAAGACCCTGCGCGCGCGCGACCTGTATGCGCGCATGATGCGGGTGCTGGCGCAAACCGGCAACGGCTGGATGACGTTCAAGGATAAATCCAACCTCGCCTGCAACCAGACGGCGAAGCCCGGGGCCACGGTCCATTTGTCGAACCTGTGCACCGAGATTCTCGAAGTGACCAGCCACGGCGAGACGGCGGTGTGCAACCTGGGTTCGATCAACCTGGCGCGCCACGTCGGCGAGGATGGCTTCGACTTCGACAAGCTGGCGCAAACAGTGCAGATCGCGGTGCGCCAGCTCGATCGCGTGATCGACATCAATTTTTATCCGATCCCCGCGGCGCGCGCCTCGAACATGCGCTGGCGCCCGGTCGGCCTGGGGCTGATGGGACTGCAGGACGTGTTCTTCAAGCTGCGCCTGCCGTTCGACAGCGAGGCTGCCTGCGAGCTGTCGACGAGGATTTCCGAAGAGATCTATTTCAATGCCCTGCAGACCTCGCTCGAGCTGGCGCGCGAGTTCGGTGCGCATGGCGCGTTCGCGGACACGCGCGCGGCGCGCGGGGAACTGCAGTTCGATGCCTGGGGCGTCGTGCCCTCGCAGCCGCAGCGCTGGGAGCGGCTGCGCACCGAGATCCAGGCGCATGGCCTGCGCAACAGCCTGCTGATCGCCATCGCGCCGACGGCGACGATTGCCTCGATTGCCGGCTGCTACGAATGCATCGAGCCGCAGGTGTCGAATCTGTTCAAGCGCGAAACGCTATCGGGCGACTTCCTGCAGATCAACCGCTACCTGGTGGAGGAACTGCGCGAGCTCGGCATGTGGACCGAGGAGACGCGCAATGCGATCAAGCTTGCCGATGGCTCGGTGCAGGGCATGAGCGAGCTGCCGGAGGAACTGCGGGCAATCTATCGCACGGCGTGGGAGCTGCCGATGCGCGCGCTCATCGACCTGGCCGCCAGTCGCGGCGCGTTCATCGACCAGAGCCAGTCGCTGAACCTGTTCATGGCGAACCCCAACATCGGCCAACTTTCCAGCATGTACATGTATGCGTGGAAGCGCGGGCTGAAAACGACTTATTACCTGCGCTCGCGTCCGGCGACCCAGATCGCCAAGACCACGACGCCGCAGGCGCGCCCGGCGACCGATACCGATGCCGTGGCGTGCTCCCTGGAAAACCCTGAACTGTGCGAGGCCTGCCAATGAACCACCCTTCCGCCGCCCCCTGCCTGCTGGACGCCGGCTTCGACCTGACCTTGCGCCCGATGCGCTATCCGCATTTCTACGAAATGTATCGCAATGCCATCAAGAACACCTGGACGGTGGAGGAGATCGATTTCCAGATCGACCTGGGCCACTTGTCGCAACGCATGACGGCCGCCGACCGGCATTTGATCGAGCGGCTGGTAGCGTTCTTCGCCACCGGCGATTCGATCGTTTCCAACAACCTGGTCATCAGCCTGTACCGGCACATCAACTCGCCCGAGGCGCGCATGTACCTGTCGCGGCAGTTGTACGAGGAGGCGCTGCATATCCAGTTCTATCTCACGCTGCTGGACAACTATGTGCCCGACCAGCAACGCCGCGCCCAGGCGTTCGCGGCGATCGAGAATATTCCCTCCATTCGCCGCAAGGCGCAGTTCTGCCAGCGCTGGACCGACGAGGTGGCGCCGCTGGACAGGTTGACGAGCGATGCCGACAAGCGGCGATTCCTGCTCAACCTGACCTGCTTTGCCAGCTGCATAGAAGGGCTGTTCTTTTTCGGTGCGTTCGCCTATGTGTATTTCCTGCGCTCGCGCGGCTTGCTGCCCGGGCTGGCCGCCGGCACGGCCTGGGTGTTCCGCGACGAAAGCGCCCACATGTCGTTTGCGTTTTCGGTCATCGACACCGTGCGGCGCGAGGAGCCGCAGCTGTTCGATGCCGCATGGGCCCGCGACGTACGCGAGATGATGGAGGAGGCGGTGGAGTGCGAAACCTTGTTCGCCGATGACGTGCTCTCGGGCGGGGTGGTGGGCCTGGCCCGGCGCGAGATGCGGGAGTATCTGGAGTACATCGCCGATCGGCGCCTGGAAATGCTTCGCCTGCCGCCGCTGTACAACACCCGCAATCCGTTCGCGTTCATGGAACTGCAGGACGTGCAGGAAGTCACCAACTTCTTCGAGCGCCGGGTGTCGGCCTACCAGGTCGCCGTGGAGGGGGACGTCGCGTTCGATCAGGCGTTCTGAACGGCTGCGCTGCCGTCCATTGAGATCTTGCGCATCCAGTCACCGGTATGCAGGAAAACGAACAGCGAGCGGCAGTTCCAGCCGATCATCCGCTCGCTGTTCATCTCCAAAGTCGGTCAGTAAGACTCTTCAGGGCAGGTCGTGCATGCCGAGGCTATCGTCCTTTTCAAGGTCGCGGCGCGAAGAATCAATAGCTCTAGCGATAACGTTCTTTCGTGGTCTCTTAAAGAATGTCCAGGCGTCCCCACCAGTCTTGTGAGGCATGCAGCACGCGGACGATCGACACGCCATCCATGCGAGGAAAATAGAAGATCAAAAAGCTTTCGAAATCTTTCACCCGCCACTTTCGCAGGCCTGCAAGCTGTGGGTGGCAAAGTGTCAAGCTGGCGCCGATCTGCCTATTCTCGGCCAAGTCGACGAAGGTCTGCTCTACTTGTGCTAGAAAACGGTCTGCGGTGTCCTCACCGGCCTGCTCAGTCAAGTAGACATAGTGGCTAACGAGGTCCCGTTGGGCTGCCTGGCGCCGATAGACGCGCTGCATTACTTTCGCTTTTTTCTTGCGGCAACTCGCG
>JBEBRC010000119.1:0-10546 GCA_040395055.1 Steroidobacter denitrificans | reverse complement strand
GGCAAGCGGCGGGTTTCGTTGCCACGGCGATGAGGAGCGCTTTTTCTCGTATCGGCGCGATGGGCGAACCGGGAGAATGGCCAGCTTGATCTGGCTGCAGCACTGATGGCTTGACCCCGCCGGGGGTACTTGACGTGCGTGTTACGCTGCTTGGCTCTACAAAACACCAACGTCATTTCCACCGCCATGCGTTTCCCTGGGTGCGTATCCCTGCGGCACGCGCTCGTGATCTATGCCGCTGCTTGCCTGGATATTGATTTTCACTGCCTTGGGTGGCGTGCTCAGCGCGCTGGCTGCTTCGCTGTTCCTGGCGGCGCCGGAGCCGCTGCGCGCGCGCGCGCTGCCGCACCTGGTCAGTTTTGCAACCGGCGCCTTGCTCAGTGCGGCCTTGCTGGGCCTGCTGCCGCATGCGATCGAGGAAGCGGGCGTTGCCAACACCCATCAGATCGGCATGACGCTGCTGGTGGGCCTGCTGATCTTTTTCGTACTGGAAAAAATGGTGCTCTGGCGGCACTGCCATCAGGAGGTCTGCGAAGGGCACGTTCCAGGGCATGTCCATGGCCTGACTCATGGCCTGGCCCATGACCACGGCCATGCTCATGCCAATGGGGCCAATGGGCGCGATGCGGCATCGGCCTCGCTGATCCTGATCGGCGATGGCTTCCACAATATTCTCGACGGCATCTTGATCGCTGCCGCGTTCATGACCGATGTGCATCTGGGCATCGTCACGGCGCTGGCGGTGTTCACCCATGAGATTCCGCAGGAGGTGGGGGACCTGGCGATCCTGCTGCACAGCGGGATGTCCCGGCTGCGCGCCATGACCCTGAACCTGCTGACCAGCCTGACCTCGGTCGTGGGTGGCCTGATCGCGTATCTCGCCCTGGAGTCGCTGACTCATCTGCTGCCCTATGCGATCGCGATTGCGGCCTCGAGTTTCCTGTACATCGCCGTCGCCGACCTGATTCCGGGCCTGCATCGGCGGGTGGACCCGGGTTCGGGCGTACGCCAGATGGTGTTCATCGTGCTGGGGGTGGTCGTGATCTACTTCGGCCACAGCCTGGCGCACTAGTACGAGCGTCGGTACGGCCATCGGCCCGGCCATCGTTTGGGGCGCGCCGGCACTGACGGATCCGCGGCGGCCGCGCCAGCATTGAATTCAAGCGCGATGCGCCCCACATCGGCTGCATCGGCCAGCATCGGCCATCGGCACAGTGAGACGGACGCCTGCCTTCCAGGCCACCGTTGCGAGGTTTCCTCATGCGCATGGATAAACTGACAAGCAAGTTCCAACTGGCGCTGTCCGACGCCCAGTCGCTCGCCGTCGGCCGCGACCATCAATACATAGAGCCGTTACACGTGATGACCTCCCTGTTGGATCAACAGGGCGGCTCGATCCGTCATTTGCTGGACAAGGCGGGCACGAACGTGAACCTGCTGCGTTCGCAATTGGGCGAAGCGCTGGACCGCTTGCCGAAAGTCGAGGGAGCGGGCGGCGAGGTCCACGTCTCCAACGAGCTCAACCGGGTCTTCAATCTCACCGACAAGCTGGCGCAGCAACGGGGCGACCAGTACATTTCCAGCGAGCTGTTCGTGCTGGCCGCGCTGGAAGACAAAGGTTCGCTGGGCGCCATCCTGCGCCATGCGGGCGCCGTGAAAGGCGCCATCGACAAGGCGATCGAAGACATGCGAGGCGGCGAGAAAGTGACCGATCCCAATGCCGAGGAGAGTCGCCAGGCGTTGGAGAAATACACCATCGATCTCACCGAGCGGGCCGAGCAGGGCAAGCTGGATCCGGTCATCGGACGCGACGACGAGATTCGCCGCACGGTACAAGTCCTGCAGCGGCGCACCAAGAACAATCCGGTACTGATCGGCGAGCCGGGCGTCGGCAAGACGGCGATCGTCGAGGGGCTCGCCCAGCGCATCGTCAATGGCGAAGTGCCGGAGGGCCTGCGTGGCAAGCGCATTCTGTCGCTCGACCTGGGCGCCTTGATCGCCGGCGCGAAGTATCGCGGCGAATTCGAGGAGCGGCTCAAGGCGGTGCTGAACGACCTGGCGAAGCAGGAAGGGCAGGTGATCCTGTTCATCGATGAGTTGCACACCATGGTCGGCGCCGGCAAGGCGGAAGGCGCGATGGATGCGGGCAACATGCTCAAGCCGGCGCTGTCGCGCGGCGAGTTGCATTGTGTCGGCGCCACCACGCTGGATGAGTATCGCAAGTACATCGAGAAGGATGCGGCGCTGGAGCGGCGCTTCCAGAAGGTGCAGGTCAACGAACCGTCGGTGGAGGACACGATCGCGATCCTGCGCGGCTTGAAGGAGCGCTATGAAGTGCACCATGGCGTCGACATTACCGATCCGGCGATCGTGGCGGCGGCGACGCTTTCGCATCGCTACATCAGCGATCGCCAGTTGCCCGACAAGGCCATCGACCTGATCGATGAGGCCGCCTCGCGCATCCGCATGGAGATCGATTCCAAACCTGAGGAAATGGACCGGCTCGAGCGGCGCATCATCCAGTTGAAGATCGAGCGCGAAGCCTTGAAGAAGGAGTCGGACGAGGCGTCCAAGAAGCGCCTGGCGGCGATCCAGGAGCAGCTGCAGTCGCTGGAGAAGGAATACTCGGACCTGGAGGAGATCTGGAAGGCGGAGAAGGCCTCGCTGCAAAGCTCCGCCCATATCAAGGAAGCGCTCGAGCGCGCGCGACTGGAGCTTGAGACTGCGCGCCGCGCACAGGATCTGGCGCGCATGTCCGAGCTGAGTTACGGCAAGATCCCTGAACTGGAGCGTCGCCTGGCCGATGCGACCGTGGCCGAGCAGCAGGAGACGAAACTGCTGCGCAACAAGGTGACGGACGAGGAAGTCGCGGAGGTAGTGTCCAAATGGACCGGTATCCCGATCTCCAAGATGCTGGAGGGGGAGAAGGAGAAACTGCTGCACATGGAGGAGGCACTGGGCCGGCGCGTCATTGGCCAGCACGAGGCGGTGACGGCGGTGTCGGATGCGATTCGTCGCTCCCGCGCGGGCCTGGCGGATCCGAACCGGCCCAATGGTTCGTTCTTGTTCCTGGGGCCGACGGGCGTCGGCAAGACGGAGTTGTGCAAGGCCCTGGCGGAGTTCCTGTTCGATACCGAAGAGGCCATGGTTCGTATCGACATGTCCGAGTTCATGGAGAAACACTCGGTGGCACGCCTGATCGGCGCGCCTCCGGGCTACGTGGGCTACGAGGAGGGTGGTTACCTGACCGAGGCGGTGCGCCGTCGTCCCTATTCGGTGTTGTTGCTCGATGAGGTCGAAAAGGCCCATCCGGATGTGTTCAACGTGCTGCTGCAGGTGCTGGACGATGGGCGGCTGACGGACGGCCAGGGCCGCACGGTCGACTTTCGCAACACGGTCATCATCATGACCTCGAATCTCGGCTCGCATGTGATTCAGGAACTGACCGGGGAGGCGAACTACGACAGGATGAAGACGGCGGTGATGGAAATCGTGCAACAGCACTTCCGTCCCGAGTTCATCAATCGAGTCGATGACATCGTGGTGTTCCATCCGCTGGGGCGCGAACAGCTGCGCTCGATCGTCGATATCCAACTGGGGTACCTGCGCCGCCGGCTTGCCGATCGGGACATCGAGCTGACGCTCGATGAAGGGGCGCGCGATCTGCTGGCGCTGGCAGGGTTCGATCCGGTCTATGGGGCCCGTCCGCTCAAGCGTGCGATCCAGCAGCAAGTGGAGAATCCCCTGGCGCAGCGCATTCTCAAGGGCGAGTTCGGCCCGGGCAGCCAGGTGGCGGTGTCGGCAAAGGATGGGGCGCTGGTGTTTGTGCGCCATTGAGCCCCCCAGGCTGGCAGCGAGCGGTCGATCCGGGGATTCTTTCGCTTCCCCATCTTGCACTCCTGCGGGCGCGCTCTAAGATGCCGCTCGCTCCTTAGTGTTGTGCCTTGAGGCTTTGCAATGCCCTTCTACGAATACGAATGTTCGGCCTGTAAGTTCTATGTCGAAGCGCTGCAGAAGATTTCCGAGCCGCCGCTGCGCAAGTGCCCGAGCTGCAAGAAGCAGACGCTGAAGAAGTTGATCTCCGCACCCGTGTTTCGTCTCAAGGGGGACGGCTGGTACGAGACCGACTTCAAGTCCGATCAGGAGCAGAAGCGCAATCTTGCCGGTGGCGATGAGGGCGAGGCCAAGCCATCGGAGCCGGCAACGGACTCGGGCGAGGCCAAGCCCGCCGCTGCCCAAGCCGCCGATGGCAAGTCGGCGACAGCCAAGTCTTCCGATACCAAGACGGGCAGTGCATCGTCGGTGGACAAATCCAGACCCAAGTCCAAGCCGCTTGCCTCCGGGAAAAGAGCCGCCGCCCAGGCCCCTGCCGCCCGGCGTCCGGCCGCCAAGGCGGCCAAGCCTGCCGCCCGGCCGGCGCCCGCCGCCAGGCCCAGCCCGAAAAAGAAGGCCGTGCGCAAGAAAACCCGCTAACGGCGGGTTTTGCCGATCGTCCGCGTGCGCTGCACGGGCTGCCGGAGGCGCGCCCGGTCCGCGGTGGCCGGCACGGATCCGGATGCCTGGGCAGGGCGTTGGGGTGTTGCCATGGCGCCCCATGAGGCGCCGGCGCGGAGGCTTGCTTGCGCGGTTTGGGGGGGCTCCGTAACATCGCGCGCTCGCGAGCCGGGCCCGGATGCCGGTGCCCAAAGCCTTCTTACAGCAGTCAGAGTCCCCCATGCGTTCCCACTATTGCGGTCAAGTCAACGAAACCCTCATCGGCCAGGAGGTCAGCGTCGCAGGCTGGGTGCATCGGCGCCGCGACCACGGCGGGGTGATCTTCGTCGACCTGCGCGACCGCGAGGGGCTGTTGCAGATCGTGTTCGACCCAGACACGCCGGAGGTCTTCACCGATGCGGAGCGCCTGCGCGGTGAGTTCTGCGTGCGCATTCGCGGCCTGGTGCGGGCACGTCCGGGAGGGACGGCGAACGCATCGCTGGCCTCGGGGCAGGTCGAGGTGCTGGCGGGGGAGTTGACGATCCTGAACCGTGCCGAGACGCCTCCGTTCCATCATGACGAGAACACGAACGAGGAGCTGCGCCTCAAGTATCGCTATCTCGATCTGCGCCGCGATGTGATGCAGCAGCGGATCCGCCTGCGGCACAAGGTGACGCGGGCGATGCGCGATTACCTGGACCAGCACGGATTCATCGACATCGAAACGCCGATGCTGACCAAGGCGACGCCCGAGGGCGCGCGCGACTACCTGGTACCCAGCCGCACTCATGCGGGCCAGTTCTTTGCCCTGCCGCAGTCGCCGCAGCTGTTCAAGCAGCTGTTGATGATGAGCGGCTTCGATCGCTACTACCAGATCGTGCGCTGTTTTCGCGACGAGGACCTGCGCGCCGACCGCCAGCCGGAATTCACGCAGCTGGATATCGAAACCTCGTTCATGAGCGAGGAGCAGATCATGCAGCACATGGAGGCCTTGATCCGCTCCCTGTTCAAGACCGTGCTGGACGATGAGCTGCCCGAGGCGTTCCCGCGCATCACCTATGCGGAGGCTATGCGGCGCTATGGCTCGGACAAGCCGGATCTGCGCATCGAGCTGGAACTGGTGGACGTGGCGGACCTGGTGCGCGACTGCGACTTCAAGGTCTTTGCCGGCCCGGCCGCCAATCCGAACGGCCGCGTCGCCGCCCTGCGCGTGCCTCAGGGCGGACAGAAGATGACACGCAAGGAGATCGACGACTGCACCGCCTTCGTCGGGCGCTACGGCGCCAAGGGACTGGCGTACGTGAAGGTGAACCAGAAGGAACAAGGCCGCGATGGCCTGCAATCGCCGATTCTCAAGTTCCTGAGCGACGAGGCGATCGAGGGCATCCTGTCGCGTACGGCAGCGGTGAATGGCGATCTGATTTTCTTCGGCGCCGATACGGCGAAGGTCGTGAACGATTCGCTGGGCGCGTTGCGGGTCAAGCTGGGGCAGGACCTGGGCCTGGTGCAGACCGGCTGGCGCCCCTTGTGGGTGGTGGACTTTCCGATGTTCGATTGGGATGCGGAGGCCAAGCGCTGGGTCGCGCTGCATCATCCCTTCACGGCGCCGCGCTGCGACGAGGCCGAGCTGCGCGCGGATCCGGCCAATGCCATCTCCAAGGGCTACGACATGGTGCTCAACGGTTCGGAGATCGGCGGCGGTTCGGTGCGTATCCATCGCCAGGAGATGCAATCGACGGTGTTCGACCTGCTGGGCATCGGTCCGGAGGAGGCGCAGCAGAAGTTCGGCTTCCTGCTCGATGCCCTGAAATACGGCGCGCCGCCGCACGGGGGCATCGCCTTCGGCCTCGATCGCATCGTGATGTTCATGGCGGGCACCGATAGCATCCGCGACGTGATCGCGTTCCCGAAGACCCAGACCGCCGCCGACTTGCTGACCAATGCGCCGACGCCGGTGAGCGAGGAGCAGCTCAAGGAGCTGCACATCCGGGTGCGGCTGCCGGTGAAGCTGGACTGAGGCCGCTCATGGGCCGTTCGATGCCGCGCAGGGTGCGCTAGGGCGCGCGTCATGGCTGCCGGGGATCACACGCCGCTCATCGTCCTGGTGCACGGCCTGTGGATGTCCGGCATGCAGCTGGGTGTCCTGAAGCGCCGTCTGGAAACCGGCGGCGAGTTGCGCGTCGCGGCCTTTTCCTATCCATCGATTGCTGGCTCGATGAGCGACCACGTGCGTGGCCTGCTGGATTTCGCGCGCGCGCAGCGCGCCCGGCAACTGCACTTCGTCGGCCATAGTCTGGGCGGGGTGCTGGTGCTGCGTGCCTTGCAGCTGACGAATGACTTGCCGCCCGGGCGCGCCGTGCTGCTGGGTGCCCCGGTGCAAGGATCGAAAGCCGCGCAGGGCGTCGCTCGCCTGCTGCCTTTCGGCAAGGCGATCCTGGGTGCGGCACTGAACGAAGCATGCATCGAGCAGCCGCTGGGGGAATGGAGCGGCCGGCGCGACGTGGGCGTGATCGCAGGTTCGATGGGCATGGGCCTGGGACGATTGTTCGCGCAGTTCGACACCGACAACGACGGCACGGTGCTGGTCGAGGAAACCCGCCTGCCGGGCGCGAAGGATCACATCGTGATCAGGACTTCCCACACCGGCATGCTGCTGTCGGCGGCCGTGGCGCGACAGGCCCGGCATTTTTTGCGCCAGGGCGCCTTCATCCATGTGCCTGCTTGATCGGCCAGGCGCCAGGCGCGCAACCATGCCGCCAGGCATGCGCTGCCGACAGGGGCCATGCGCCCCGGCACCGGCCTGCGCCAGGCGACCCGAATCGGATCGACGCGGCATCGTATGCGATGCGGATCCCAACGGCCTGCGCCAGCGGCCGGCGATTCAGGCGCTCGCGCCTTGCCTGGCTTGAATGTTCAAGTCACCAGCGCCTTGAGCGAGTACAGCGCCTGCAGCGCATCGCGCGGCGTCATCGCGTCCGGGTCGAGGTCCGCGAGCGCCTGAATCGCGGCGTGCGGCGTTGCCGGCTCCGCTTCGGGCTCCGGTTCGAGGTCGGGAAACTCCAGGGATAGTTCTTGTTGCGGCCGCGCTGCGTGCGCGGCCGCCGAGCGCCGTTCGAGCTGGTGCAGATAGCGGCGCGCGGCCGTGATCACTTTCGGCGGCACCCCGGCGAGCGCCGCCACCTGCAGGCCGTAGCTCTGGTTGGCGGGACCATCCTTGACGGTGTGCAGGAAGATCAGCTTGTCCCGGTGCTCGGTGGCATCCAGGTGTACGTTGGCACAGGCTTCCAATTCGTCCGCCAGCGCCGTCAGCTCGAAATAATGCGTGGCGAACAAGGTGAACGCATGCAGGTGGCGGGAGATGTGGTTGGCGCAGGCCCAGGCCAGCGACAGGCCGTCGTAGGTGCTGGTGCCGCGTCCGATCTCATCCATGAGCACCAGGCTGCTGGCGGTGGCGTTGTTCAGGATATTGGCGGCTTCGGTCATTTCCAGCATGAACGTGGAGCGTCCGCCCGCCAGGTCATCGGAGGCGCCGATGCGGGTGAACACGCGATCCACCGGCCCGATGCGAGCGGCGGTGGCCGGGACGTAGCTGCCGATGCGCGCCAGGACCACGATCAGCGCCGTCTGGCGCATGAAGGTCGACTTGCCCCCCATGTTCGGACCGGTGATGACCAGCAGGCGGCGCTGGTCGTGCAGGTCGAGGTCATTGGGAATGAAGGCGCCGTCGATGAAGCGCTCGACGACCGGATGGCGTCCTTCGCTGATCTGTATCACGGGCTCATCGCTGAGCTCGGGGGCGGCATAGCGCAGGGTGACGGCGCGCTCGGCCAGATTGGCCAGTACGTCCAGCGATGCCAGCGCCGCGGCGGTGGATTGCAGTTCGGCGAGCCGGTCTATCAAACGGTCCAGCAGTTCATCGTACAACTGCTTCTCGCGCGCCAGGGCCCGATCGCGCGCACCCAACACCTTGTCCTCGAACTCCTTGAGCTCCGGGGTGATGTAGCGTTCGGCGTTCTTCACCGTCTGGCGACGGTGATAGTCCGCCGGCGCCCGCTCGGCAAGGCTGCGGGGAATCTCGATGAAATAGCCCTGCACGCGGTTGTAGCCCAGCCGCAGGGTGGCGATGCCGGTGCGCTCGCGCTCGCGCGCTTCCAGGTCGAGCAGGTACTGGTCGCTGTGCTCGCTGATGCGCTTGAGCTCGTCGAACTCGCTGTCGTAGCCGGCAGCGATCACGCCGCCGTCACGCAACAGGGCAGGCGGCGATTCGATGATCGCACGCGCCAGCAGCGACTGGATCTGCGGATGAGTGCTCGCCTGTGCGGCCAGTTGCTGCAACAGCGGGGCGTCGATCGGCGCCAGCAGGCTTTGCAGTGCCGGCAGCAGCGCCAGGGCATCGCGCAATTGCGCCAGGTCGCGCGGCCGGGCGCTCTTGAGCGCGACGCGTGCCAGCCCACGCTCGATATCGCCGACGTGGCGCAGCAGGTCATGCAGCACCGGGTACTGGCCGGATTCGATCAAGGCGCCGATGGCCTGCAGGCGCAGTTCGACGGGATGGCGATCGCGCAGCGGCCGATGCAGCCAGCGGCGCAGTTCGCGCCCGCCCATGGCGGTCGCCGTGTGGTCCAGGACCGCAGCCATGGTGGTTTCCGGCCGCTCGGACATGCTGACGTCGAGTTCGAGGTTGCGGCGGGTGGCCGCGTCCAGCAGCACCGCTTCGCTGCGCTCTTCGGTGCGCAGGCCGCGCAAGTGGGGCAGGGCGCCTTTCTGGGTGTCGCGCACGTACTGCAGCAGGCACCCCGCGGCACGGACCGCGATCAGGCGCTGGTCGCAGCCGAAACCCGACAGGTCGCGCGTGCCGAACTGCTGGCACAAGAGACGGGTGGCCGACTCCAGGTCGAAATGCCACACCGGCCGTTGGCGCACGAAAGTGTTCAGGGCCAAGGGCTTTGCCTGCTCGGGCACCAGGAGTTCGGCCGGCCGCAGGCGTTCGATTTCGCTGGCCAGGGCTTCGTCCCCGGCGGCTTCCAGCACGCAGAAGCGGCCGCTGGCCAACTCCAGCCAGGCCAGGCCGAACTTGTCGCCCTCGCGGCACAGCGCGGCCAGCAGAGTGTCGCGGCGCTCCTCCAGGAACGCATCGTCCGTCACCGTGCCGGGGGTCACGATGCGCACCACTTGCCGTTCGACGGGACCCTTGGATTTGGCCGGATCGCCTATCTGCTCGCAGATCGCCACCGACTCGCCGCGCCGCACCAGCCTGGCGAGGTAGTTCTCGGCGCTGTGGTAGGGCACCCCGGCCATCGGGATGGGCTGACCGCCAGATTGCCCGCGGGCGGTCAGGGTGATGTCCAGCAGGCGCGCCGCACGCTTGGCGTCCTCGAAGAACAGCTCATAGAAGTCGCCCATGCGATAGAACAGCAGCGCGTCGGGGTGCTGCGCTTTGATGCGCAGGTATTGCTGCATGACGGGCGTGTGCGAGGAGATATCGAGTTTATCCATCAAAATAAATAACTTATGGCAGGCGCGGCAGGGCTTGGGGCGAATTTGGGACAGTTTGCCGAGGCTTATGCACATGGCCGCCGCGCCGCCGCGGCAACGCAAGTACCCAAGGACGTAGTCTACCTAGTGTCAGCGCTGCAATTTCACGGGCTGACCTTGCCAATGCGAGATCTCGCGAACCACCGGCTGGTCCGACCTGCGCATCACCATAATGTCGTCGACTTCAACGGACGTCGGCTTGATGGAAAACGGATACGCGGCGGATGGCAAGTGCAGTCTCCAACAAGACCCTATACTATAATAAGACTCATTCGCGTTGATATCGCGTGCCATCGTCCGTTGGCTGCTTGCCCTGGCGTTCCTGCCGGCTCCCAGGGGCAGCTTGGCGCGCGACGGCGCTGCCGCTCGGTTCTTGTATGAAGGCCTATGAACCCTCGTCCCAGCATCCTCATCGTCGATGATCATCAAAGCATCAGAGACCCACTGTCGACGTACATGCGCCGGTTCGATTTCGATGTCGAGGCGGTGGCCGATGGCAAGGCCATGCGTGAACGGCTGGCGCAGCGCACCTTCAGCT
>JBEBRC010000118.1:0-10546 GCA_040395055.1 Steroidobacter denitrificans | reverse complement strand
GGCAATGGGGTCGATGAGGTGCTGCGCCATGTCTGGCCTATGCCGACTCCATGTCGAGATGGGGTGCCAGCGGCAGCCGAACACAAAAATGCGCACCTGAGAATGTACCGTCCACGATCTGGATCGAGCCTCCGTGGGCCTGGACGAATTCGGATACCACCGATAGTCCAATCCCGGTTCCTTTCAAGTGCCCCGCAGTGGGCGCGCGGCCGGAATAAAATGCTTCGAAAATGGCGTTGCGCTCTTCTTTGGAGATCCCAGGCCCGGTGTCGGCGACATCGAGCACGAGAACCTCATTGTCCGCGCGGGCGTGGATGTGGATCGTACCGCCGCGTGGGCTGTATTTAAGTGCATTCGACAGTAGATTATCCAGGATCAATTTCAATTTGGCTCGATCTGCACGCAGCTGGACGTCCTGGACCTTCAGATCCAGGTGTGCTCGTTGGGCCAGCAGGGCCAACTGGTGGGTTTCCAGGGCGGACTTGATCAGGGGGCGCAGGCGGAATTCGCTGATCTCCAGTCCGGTGTGCCGCGCCTGCCAGGCACTGAACGACAGCAGGTTCTCGATCAGCTGCTGCAGTTTGATGCCGTTGTCGCGCAGGATCGTGGCGACCTCGCGCTGGGCGCTGTCCAACTCACCGACCGCCCCGTCCATCAACAGTTCCGTGCCCTCGCGTATATTCGCCAGCGGTGTCTTCAGTTCGTGCGACATATGGCGCAGGAAGCGGTTACGTTCCTGCGCCAGCTCGAGCAGCCGGATGCGCAGCCATTCCAGCTGCTGGCCCAGATCCACCAGGTCGGTCGGGCCGCGCACGGTGATTGCCCGCGAGAACGTCCCTTTGCCGAGCTGGCTGATGGCGCGGTCGATCTGGCGGATCGGCCGCACCAGCAGCACGGTGAACACGGTCACCAGCAGGGCCGTCAACCCGATCAACACGGCAGATTGCCAGAACAGGTACTGCTGGGTCTCTGCGGTGGATGCTTGCAGTCGCGACAGGCCGGACTCTACCTGCTCGCCGGTCGCGGCTGACAGTTGGAAGGCAGCCTCCCACATCGAAGCGATCGCTTCCACCGCGTCGCGCGTGATTTCAGGGGCAGCCGGCGAGGCGCTCGAAAACGCGGCGTCGCTGCGGCGCAGGGCGACCCGCAGGGCCTGGGTCTGGGTATTGCGCAGCGGATCCTCGGCGACGTTGTCGATGTTGGCGAGCGTACTCAGGAGCCGTTCGCGGCTGTCCCGATAGACGTCGCGCAGGCCCGGATCGTTCAGGACCTGGTACAGCTTGGCGCTACGCTCCAGGGAGGCGACTTGCTGGAACAGCTGCTGGGTGTAATGCGTGGTCTCTACGCCGGTGCGAACCAGGGTGGTGCTCTCGTCCGACAGGTGGCGCACCTTGGTGGCGCCGATCACAACCGCCAGCAATAGCGGGACGGAGACCAGCGCGAACCCGGTGAGGAGCAGACCGTTCAGGGATTTGGGGCGAGGCCAGCGCATGGGCGCGCATTCTAGCTCCCGGTAGGGCGCTACGCCCTACCACCTTCCCCGAATCGGTGTCGGGCTGCGTGAGCGTTGCCTGACAGGGGTGCGGGAACAAGCCGTTGCGGCGCTGGCGCGGGATCCATCCTCGTGCTGCGGTGCAACGCCGGCGCGGTCTCAGTGTCTTCTAGTTTTGCTGCAATCCAGGGTCTTGCTGCAGGCGCTGCTCCCATTCCAGTTGGCTGCGTACGATCGCATCCAGGTCGTTGTGCCGCGGGGTCCAGTCCAGCAGCTTGCGAATGCGCTGTGCCTCGGCGATCAGCGTCGGCGGATCGCCGGCACGGCGAGGCTCTTCCAGGGTCTTGAGCGGCTGGCCGGTCAGGCGATCGACCGCGCCGATGACGTCGCGCACGCTGTAGCCGTGGCCGTAGCCGCAATTGAGGGTGGTGGAGGCACCGCCGGCACGCAGGTAATCCAGCGCCCTGACGTGCGCCGCCGCCAAGTCTTCGACGTGGATGTAGTCGCGCACGCCGGTACCGTCCGGGGTGGGATAATCGGTGCCGAAAATCGAAACATGCGGGCGCTTGCCGACGGCGGCCTCGCAGGCGACCTTGGTGAGCAGGGTCGCCTTGAGGGTGGATTGGCCGATGCGCCCGCCGGGGTCGCTGCCGGCGACGTTGAAATAGCGCAGCACGGTGTAGCGCAAGGCGCTGGCGGCTGCCAGGTCGCGCAGCATCCACTCGCTCATGAGTTTCGAGGTGCCGTAGGGATTGATCGGCTGCGTCGGGCTGTCCTCGGCGGCGATGCCCCCCTCGGGAACGCCGTAGACCGCGGCGGTGGAGGAGAAGACGAATTGCCTGACGCCGGCGCGCTGGCAGCACTCCAGGAGGCTGCGAGTCGAGCAGGTATTGTTGGCGTAGTACTTCAGCGGATCGGCGACCGATTCCGGCACGATGGTATGGGCGGCGAAATGCATCACGGTGTCGACGCCGTGCTCGCCGAGCAAGCGCGCGACCAGCTCGCGATCGCCGGTATCGCCGACGACGAGCTGTCCATGCAGGACCGCGGAACGAAACCCGGTGGAGAGGTTGTCGAGCACGATCACCTCTTCATTGCGCTCGCCGAGCTGGCGTACGACGTGGCTGCCGATATAGCCGGCGCCGCCGGTAACGAGAATGGACATGGCAAGTATTGACCGTGAAGTAGGGCGATAGGGGCAAAGTGCCGGATACCCGGATCGTGGATCGTGCGATCCGGGGTCTGATGGCGGATGATTCTAGCAACATCGTTCGGCTGGATTTGTGTGCTCGTCCTCGGTTAGCTACCGTCGCACCCCTCGCCCAAGGCTTGCCAACAGGATTGCCGTGCCCAACGACCCTCAGAATCCCATCGACCCGCACCCCTACGATTCGCTGACGCCCGACGTCATCATCGCCGCCGTGGAGTCGATGGAGCGGCTGTCCGACGGGCGCATCCTGGGCTTGAACAGCTACGAGAACCGCGTCTACCAGGTCGGCATCGAGGAGCAGGCGCCGCTTATCGTCAAGTTCTATCGTCCGGGCCGCTGGAGCCTGGCGGCGATCCAGGAGGAGCACGATTTCGCCCTGGAGCTGGCAGCGGCGGACATACCGGTGGTGCCGCCGCTGGTGCACCAGGGGCGCAGCCTGTTCGAGCATCAGGGCTTTCACTTCGCGCTGTTCGAGCGCCGCGGCGGGCGTTGGCCGGAGCTGGGGACGCGCAAGGAGCGCGAATGGATGGGACGCTTCCTGGGGCGTATCCATATGGTGGGGCGCCGGGCGCCTTTCCAGGAGCGGGGCCATCTGGACATCGAGCTGCTGGGCGAGGTGTCGCGGGAGTATTTGTTGCAGGAAGGCTGGATTCCTTCGCACCTGGAGGAGGCCTACGACTCGCTGACGCAGGATCTTCTGGATGGCATCTACGATGCCTTCGATCGCGCCGGCGCGGTGCGATCCCTGCGGCTGCATGGGGACTGTCATCGCGGCAATGTGTTGTGGACCGAGCAGGGACCGCATTTCGTGGACCTGGACGATTGCATCACGGGGCCGGCGATCCAGGATCTGTGGATGCTGCTGTCGGGGCCGGCGCCTGAGATGGCGGAGCAACTGGGGCACGTGCTGGAGGGATACACGCAGTTCGCGGACTTCGATTACCGCGAGATCGGACTCATAGAAAGCTTGCGCACCCTGCGCATGATTCATTATTCGGCCTGGCTGGCACGGCGCTGGAGCGACCCGGCGTTTCCGGCCGCGTTCCCCTGGTTCAGCGAGCCGCGCTATTGGGAAGAGCAGATCCTGGCGCTGCGTGAGCAACTGGGGGCGATGGCGGAGGGGCCGCTGCCGCTGTCGCGCTAACCCTGTCGTGCCGGCGCCGCGGATGCGGCAGGCGTTTTCCGTCGGACGGCGACTTCGCCATCCGCGACGCGGTAGTGGATTTCCTCGGTACAGGTGGCTGTGTTAGCGTCGCCACCGTCGTTGCCGGATGATCCGGCGTGAATGGCGCAGGACATGACATCACATCGGACAGGAAGCCTCGGAGGCTTGGCTCAGCCGTCCACGCTGGCCGTTTGGGCGGTATCGCTGCTCGGGCTGCTGCTCGGGGGATGTGGCGGCGGTAGTGGCAATACCGGTGGCATCGGCTTTCCGCCCCCGTCCGAATCGGTGGTGATCAGTGGCCGGGTCACGTTCGATCGGCTGCCATTCAATTCGGCCGTGGGGACGGGGCTGGATGCCGATGCGCCCCTGGTGTCGCCCGCGCGCCGGGTCGTGGTCGAGGCGATCGATGAGACGGATCGCTCCATCATCGTCTCGGGCAGCACCGATGAGGCGGGCGATTATTCCTTGAGCGTGCCGCAGAATCGCACGCTGTTCATCCGCGTCAAGGCGCAGATGCTCCGTGGCGGGGCGCCCGGATGGGAGGTCGCCGTGCGCAACAATACCAATGCGGGCGCCTTGTATGCCCTGGATGGATCCGCGGCCAGCAGCGGCACGGCGAACAGCACCCGCAACCTGCATGCCGCCTCGGGCTGGGGCACGACGAGCTATACCGGCACGCGCGCGGCGGCGCCGTTCGCGATCCTGGATTCGGTGTTCGACGCCCAGGCGCTGATTCTCTCGGCCGCACCCTCGAGCGAATTCCCGGCACTGGATTTGTTCTGGAGCCCGAGCAACCGCAATGTCGTGGGCGAGTTCTGTCCGGACAGCGGTTCTATCTCCACCTCGTTCTATGCCGGCGACGGCATGCAGGATGAGTGCACCGTGCCGGGCACCATGCCTTCGGGCATCTACATCCTGGGTGCGTTCGATGGCGGCGCGGGCGATACCGACGAATTCGACCGGCATGTGATCGCGCATGAGTTCGGTCACTATTTCGAGGATCGGCTGTCGCGCTCGGATTCGATCGGCGGCTCGCACGGACCCGGCGAGCAGCTGGATCTGCGGGTGGCCTTCGGCGAGGGCTGGGGCAATGCCTTTGCGGCCATGGCCCTGGAGGATCCGCTTTATCGCGAGTCGCACGGCGGGGTTGCCCGCGACTTCGGCTTCGACCTGCAGGCCGACAGCCAGGTCGCCGAGGGCTGGTTCTCGGAATTCTCGGTGGGCGAGATCCTGTGGGACATCTTCGATGACGACAACGAGCCGGGTGACGACGTGGCGCTGGGCTTCGCGCCGATTCACGCGGTCATGACCGGGGCGCAGGTCGATACCGATGCCTTGACCAGCATTTTCTCCTTTGCCAGCGCGCTTCGCAGCGAGAATCCGTCGCATGGGCCGGCGATCCGCGCCCTGCTGGCGGGCGAGAGAATTTTCGGCACGGATGCGTTCGGCAGCGGGGAAACCACGGGCGGGCAGGCGCTGCCGGTGTATCTGGAGGTCCAGCTGGGCGTGCCGGTGACGGATGTGTGCGTGCGCGCGGACGCCGGCATCGAGGATGGCAACAAGCTGGGCAACAGCCGCTTTCTGCGCTTCGAGAACGATGCGGCGCGGCGCGTGACGATCCGGGCGGACGGCGCCGCCACCAGCGCGGCGGTGGGGCAGGCGGCCACGGATCCGGATCTGTACTTGTTTCGCCGCGGTGCGGTGGCGGCATTCGGCGAGAGCAGCGAGCTGAGGGTGGAGCAGATCGCGCAGATTCCGCTGGAGGCGGGCGTCTACGTGCTGGAGGTGCTCGATTTCGCCTTGAGCAGCAGCAACGGCCCGCGGTGTGTGACGATTTCCATCAGCGGCTCATAATTGCGGCGCGCCACGGTAATCACGGGGTGATCACGGGGTGATCAAGGGTGATCAAATGAATGACTTTACGATGGATGATGCAGTGGACACAGCGACGACCGGGGTGGCGCCGCGGGCGATGCCTGCCGCGGCGGCCGCAATGACGGCCGTGACCAGCGGGGCGGCCCGCCGCATCGGCCGCACGGCGATCGCGCTGCTGGCGCTGTCCGGCGTCGCGCTGTTGTCCGCCTGTGGCGCGGGGTCCGGGACCGAGGATGCCTCGACTGCCGCGCCCGTTTCCGCCAAGCGTAGCGCCGCGGCGGACGATGCGAGCGTACGAATGGCGCGCGCCGTGGGCAACGGCAAGCCGGGGGCAGCGGTGGATATCCGCTACGAAATGCAGGGCAAGCCGACCGTCGGGGTGCCGACGGAGCTGGAAATCGTGTTCGTACCCAGCGCCGGCGTGGATGCGCTGAATGCGAAGATCGGCGGCATGGACGGCGTGACCCTGGCCGGGGAACTGATGGCCGTATTCGCCAAGGTCGAGCCGGGCAAGCCCTACAAGCACACGGTGTCGCTGCTGCCGGATCGAAGCGGCGTGTTCTACGTCACCGTCACCGCCACCACCCAGATCCGCGACCAGAGCCTGGCGCGGACGTTTTCCATTCCTTTCGTCGTCGGCACCATGAACGCGCAACAAAAGGCGGCTCCGCCGCTGGATGCTGCCGGAGAGCCGATCGAATCGATGAAAGCGCAGGAAAGCGCCTAGCCGAGGCGGCCCAGGACGTCGGAATTGGACGTCAGGGCGGACGCCGCTCGGGCGCCGGCCGGGCGTCCGTCGTAATTTTCTAGCTGCGCGCGGCCGGTGCCACTACAATACGCGGCCGTTTGCCTTTCACTCCCTTTTCTGCAGGTCGTGTCGTTTCCGGCGAGAGCCGGAGGCGGTCTTGTGGGCATTGGGCTCTATCTTGAGGGAGTCGACCTGTTCATTGCGGCTTTTGCCGCCCTGGGCCTTTTGTGTCTACTTCGAAGCTTCGTAATATCGCCATCATCGCCCACGTCGATCATGGCAAGACCACTTTGGTCGATCAGCTCCTGCGCCAGTCCGGCACGCTGGATCTGCGCAAGGTCGCCGCCGAACGGGTGATGGACTCCAATCCCCTGGAACGTGAACGCGGCATCACCATCCTGGCCAAGAACACCGCGCTGCGCTGGCGCGACTACCGCATCAATATCGTCGATACGCCTGGCCACGCCGACTTCGGCGGCGAGGTCGAACGCGTGTTGTCGATGGTGGATTGCGTCCTGCTGTTGGTCGATGCGGTCGACGGTCCGATGCCGCAGACGCGCTTCGTGACCCAGAAAGCGTTCTCGCATGGCCTGCGCCCGATCGTGGTGATCAACAAGATCGATCGCGAGGAGGCGCGCCCGAACTGGGTGCTCGACCAGACCTTCGATCTGTTCGACAAGCTGGGCGCCAGCGAGCAGCAACTTGATTTCCCCGTTGTGTACGGCTCGGCGCTGCGCGGCTTCGCCGGCCTGGATCCGAAGCAGTTGAGCGCCGACATGACGCCGCTGTTCGAGTCCATCGTCACGCATTGTCCGCCGCCCGACGTCGATGAGGACGGGCCGCTGCAGTTGCAGGTCAGCCAGCTCGACTACTCCAGCTATGTCGGGGCGATCGGCATCGGTCGCATCAAGCGCGGCAAGATCCGGCGCAACAGTCCGGTGGTGGTCGTGGATCGAGAAGGCAAGGTGCGCAACGAGCGCATCATCCAGGTCATGGGTTTCCTCGGTCTGGATCGCATCGAAGTCGATGAGGCCAGCGCCGGCGACATCGTCGCCTTCGCCGGCATCGAGCGGCCGGAGATCTCGGACACGATCTGCGATCCGGCCGCACCGCAGGCCTTGCCGCCGCTGGTGGTGGATGAGCCGACCATCAGCATGACCTTCGAGGTCAACAATTCCCCGTTCTGCGGCCGCGACGGCAAATACGTCACCAGTCGCCAGATTCGCGAGCGCCTGATGCGCGAGGTGATGCACAACGTGGCGCTGCGAGTGGAGGATACCGAGGATCCGGACAAGTTCCGCGTCTATGGCCGGGGCGAGATGCACCTGGGCGTGTTGCTCGAGAACATGCGCCGCGAAGGCTACGAGCTGGGCATTTCGCGTCCGCGGGCGGTGGTCAAGGAAGTCGATGGCCAGGCCTGCGAGCCGTTCGAGACCTTGGCGGTGGATCTGGATGAGAGCTCCCAGGGCGCCATCATGCAGGCGCTGGGCGAGCGCGGCGGGCAGCTGACCGGCATGCATCCGGACGGCCGTGGCCGCGTGCGCCTGGACTACGTCATTCCCTCGCGCGGCTTGATCGGCTTCCAGACCGACTTTCGCACCCTGACCTCCGGCACCGGCCTGATGCATCACATTTTCGATCATTTCGGTCCGCTGCTGGATCGCGACATCGGCCAGCGCCAGAACGGCGTGCTGATTGCGAACGGGCAGGGCAAGGCGCTGGCCTATGCGCTGTTCAACCTGCAGGAGCGCGGCAAGTTGATGATCGGTCATGGCGACGAGGTCTACGAAGGGCAGGTGATCGGCATCCATAGCCGCGACAACGACCTGGTGGTCAATCCGCTCAAGGCGAAGAAGCTCACCAACATTCGCGCCGCCGGCAAGGACGACGCCCTGATCCTGGTGACGCCGATCCGCTATACCCTGGAGCAGGCGATGGAGTTCATTGCCGATGACGAGTTGGTGGAGATCACCCCGAACCACATCCGCCTGCGCAAGCGGCTGCTGAAGGAACACGAACGCAAGCGTGCCGGCGGCAAGTCCGAGGAAAGCGCCGACTAGCTGCGAGGCACGCGCAGCGATTGGCTGGAACGGCGGGGCGAGTCCCCGCCGCTGTGGCAATGCCAGGCCTGCGTTGCCATGGGTCTTGCCTGCGTGTCGTCGCAGCGGTGCCACCGGTCCCGGCAAACCGCGCCCGGGCCGCGAGCTGCCTCATGCATGACGCTGCGGCTCCCCAGGGCGGCCGCTCGCCTGGCCGGGCAGTGTGGCGGGCGGTGCTCGCTGGGCGTTGCGGGGGCGCCTTGCATCGACATCCTGTCTGTTGCCGGCCGTGCGCGCGGTCTTGCTCGGCCAGGGTGGGAGATGAGGGACAATCGTCACGCAGCCCATGGCGACGCGCCTCGCCGAGGCGTACAATGGCATGCTTTCATCGATTATCGTGGGCTTCTCAATCATGCGTATTCTCGAGGAAGCACTCACCTTCGACGACGTGCTCCTGGTCCCGGCGTATTCCGATTTCCTGCCTCGCGACGCCGACCTCAGCACTCAGTTGACCCGCGCCATCCGGCTCAACTTGCCCATTCTGTCGGCAGCGATGGATACGGTCACGGAGGCTCGCCTGGCCATCACGATGGCGCAGGAAGGCGGCCTGGGCATCATCCACAAGAACATGAGCATCGAGAGCCAGGCGCGCGAAGTCGGCCGGGTGAAGAAGTTCGAAAGCGGCGTCATTCACGACCCGATCACCATTTCGCCCGACAAGACGATTCGCGAGGTACTGGAGCTGACGCGTTCCAAGAACATCTCCGGCGTGCCGGTGGTGGTGGGATCCAAGGCGGTGGGTATCGTGACGCATCGTGACTTGCGTTTCGAAACCAAGCTCGATGCGCCGGTGTCCACGGTCATGACGCCGCAGGAGCGTTTGATCACGGTGCGTGAAAATGCGCCCAAGGATGAGGTGCTGGCGCTGCTGCACCGTCATCGCATCGAGAAGGTGCTGGTGGTCGATTCGGATTTCACCTTGAAGGGCATGATCACGGTCAAGGACTTCCAGAAGGCCACCGAGTTTCCGCGGGCTTCGAAGGACGAGCGCGGCGCCTTGCGCGTCGGCGCCGCCGTGGGCACGGGTGCGGATACGTTGGAGCGTGTGGCAGCCTTGCGCGAGGCGCGGGTCGATGTGGTGGTGGTCGACACCGCACATGGACATTCCAGCGGCGTGCTGCGGATGATCCGGGAGATCAAGCGCACCTGGAAGGATCTGCAATTGATCGGCGGCAATGTCGTCACGGCGGATGCGGCGCTGGCCTTGGTCGAGGCCGGGGCCGATGGTGTGAAAGTCGGTGTCGGCCCGGGCTCGATCTGCACCACGCGGGTGGTGGCGGGTGTGGGCGTGCCGCAGATCACGGCGGTGGCCAATGTGGCCGCGGCGCTGGCGAACAGCGGTGTGCCGTTGATCGCGGATGGCGGTATTCGTTATTCCGGCGACATTTCCAAGGCACTGGTGGCCGGGGCGCATTGCGTGATGCTCGGCGGCATGCTGGCGGGCACCGAGGAGGCGCCAGGCGAAGTCGAGTTGTACCAGGGCGCCTCGTACAAGTCCTATCGCGGCATGGGCTCGCTGGGTGCGATGTCCCAGTCGCACGGTTCCAAGGATCGCTATTTCCAGGATGCCACCCAGGAGCTGGAAAAGCTGGTTCCGGAGGGCGTCGAAGGGCGCGTGCTGTACAAGGGTTCGCTGGTGGCGATCCTGCATCAGCTCGCCGGCGGCCTGCGCGCGGCGATGGGCTATACCGGTTCGCGCACGATCGAGGAACTGCGCACGCGTCCTTCCTTCGTGCGCATCACCGGCGCCGGCATCCGTGAGAGCCATGTGCACGATGTGGCGATCACCAAGGAAGCGCCGAATTACCGCGTCAGCTGAGCGGGGCGGGTTTGCCTGGCGCGCCGCTTGCGCCCGCTGTGCATGAGCGCCGTGCATCGTGTTCTTGCGGGTGAGGCGTTTGGGTGAGGCGTGTCTGATCGGGTCGCAGTGATCAGCCGGCGCTTGCCCGGTGCCTGG
>JBEBRC010000117.1:0-10569 GCA_040395055.1 Steroidobacter denitrificans | reverse complement strand
GCCTCGCGAAAGACAGGGGTATCTTGCGTTCGAGATCGAAGATACAGGCCAACCAGCCCCATGGGGCCGGCGACGAGGAATGGAATACGCCAGCCCCAGGCATGCATCGTGTCCTCGCCCAGCATCAAGGAGAAGCCGAGCATCAGCAAGGCCCCCAGCGAGAAACCAGCCAGCGTGCCGACTTCCAGGAAGCTGCCAAAGAAGCCGCGACGGTCATCGGGTGCGTATTCGGCCATGAACGTTGCCGCGCCGCCGTACTCGCCACCGGTGGAAAAGCCTTGCACCATGCGCAGCACGATGAGCAGCAGCGGCGCCCAGAAACCGATGCGGTCATAGGACGGTATGAGACCTACGCCGACGGTGGCCGCCGACATCATCAGGATGGTGATCGCCAGCACGGACTTGCGTCCGAAGCGATCGCCAAGTGGTCCCCAGAAAATGCCGCCCAGTGGACGAACGAGAAAGGAGATGGCAAAGGTTGCGAGCGCAAACAGCACCGCCTGGTCGGTGTCTCCTGGAAACAGCGCGGCGGAGATGTAGCTCACGCCATAGGCGTAGATGCCATAGTCGAACCATTCCGTGGCATTGCCGATGGCCGATGCCCCGATCGCGCGCCGGAGTGTCGCGGCATCGACCCGATCGGGATCGGCCGCTGGTATCGAGGTGGCATGGTTGCCTGGCACGTGTTTCATTCTTCTTCTTCCCTGGGACTGTCAAGTTTATCGTCGGCTGGAGCGTAGGGGTCGAGCATGGCCGAGGCCGGCGTGGTTCGCGGCAGGATTTGATAGCTTTGCTTGAGGTCCGCCGGAATCGGCGCCCCGACATACTGACGCCAGAGCCCGTATGCCAGCGTGGCGCCGGCACACAGCGCGATGAATGCAAACGGACCGTCGGAGTTCATGAGCACCATGGTGGCGGCCGCACCCATGGGTCCGAACGCCGCGCCGACCGAGTACAGCAGGACCAGCCCGCCGCTGGCGGCCACGCGCTCGCCGGATTCCAGGTGATCGTTGGTATGCGCTACGCACAATGGATAAAGCGCAAAGCTGAAGCCGCCGAACAATGCGCCGCAAAGCAGCAGCGCGGAGCGGGGTCCTGCTGCACCCGCCCAAATGATGCCGATGCCGGCCACGGCAGTCCCTGCACAGGCGGCAATGATCATCAGCCGTCGGTCGAACCGGTCGGACAGTCGTCCCAGGGGCCATTGCAGGATGACACCGCCCAGGATGACGACGCTCATGAACATCGCCGTCTCGGCAAGATCCAGACCGAGTCGCCGCATGTGCACGGCTGCGAGCGCATAGAACGCACCGAGGATCAGGCCGGTAAAGCACGCGCCGACGATTCCCAATGGCGAGGTGGCGAACAGGCGGCGCAGCGACAGGCGCGGATGTTCACCCTGTGCGGGCGCAGCGATGTGCGTCAGCGCCATCGGTATGATGGACAATGAGATGAGAATGGATGCCCCGACGAAGGGCAGGGAGGGCTTCACGTCGCTGAGATTCAGCAGGAAGTGGCCGATTGCCTGGCCGCAATACAGTGCGATCATGTAGCTGGCCAGTACGGTACCGCGCGTGGCAGGCTCGGCGCGTTCATTGAGCCAGCTTTCCAGGCAAGTGAAGACGCCCGCGACGCACAAGCCGTCTATGAAGCGCAGTACGGCCCAGAACAACGCATCTTGATACAGGGAATAAGCCAGTGTGCTGGCCGAAAGCAGCGAGACGAAGGCGGCGAAGGCGCGAATGTGGCCGACTCGATGGACGATGGGCGCCGCCCGTATCGCGCCTACCGTCAAGCCTGCAAAGTAGGCGGTGGCGACCGCTCCGATCAACAGTGTGCCGCTTGCGGCACGCTCCAGTCTCAAGCTGACGAGCGTAGCCATGAAGCCGCTGCCGCCCATGAGCAGGAAGATGGACAGCAGCAGGCTGCGAACCGAAAGGATCGACTTGAGCATGGGATAACGGGTACTCAGGCAGTCCGCTTGGTGGTCCGATCGCCGGAGCGTTTTCTTACTCGCGATCAGCGCGTGGTGGAGTGCCTCCATGGTGCCATGGAATCAGCCGCGATCGAGGAGGTCATTCCCGCACGGCCGCCGGCATGGCCAGGCAGCGTGCGTTTGATGCGACAAGCACTCTCTTCACGGTGGATTCGTTTGTCCCGGCTGGCCGTTCAAGCCGCCTTCTCGATCAGCGGGCCGGGCATGGGAACGATTTGCGCCTCGTCGCGCGCGGCAATGAAGGACGGGCGGGGCGTATCGACGCCGAAGGGCTTTTGCAGCCGGTTGGACACGGCGTTGTAGACCAGGAAGGCGTTGGCGCGCGGGAAAGGAGTGATGTTGCCATTCGAGCCGTGCATCAGGTTGCAGTCGAAAATGATGACCGTTCCGGGCTTGCCTGTCGGCGCGACGATTCCGTACTCCTGCGCCAGCGAACTCAGGCTGGCCTGATCCGGAACACCATATTCCTGCTTCTTGAGGGAGGTCTTGTAATGATCATCGGGGGTCTGGCCGACGCAGGTCAGAAAGGTATGGTGCGATCGCGGAATGAGCATCAGCGGACCATTGTGAGCGGTATTTTCCGCCAGCAGCACCGACATCGACAAGGCGCGCATTCTTGGCATGCCATCCTCGACGTGCCAAGTCTCGAAATCCGAGTGCCAATAGAATTCCTTGCCCTGGAAGCCGGGTTTGTAGTTGAGTCGGGATTGGTGCAGATAGACTGCGTCATCCAGCAGGAAGCGGGCGATGCCCGCCAGCCGCTCGTCGGCCGCCAGCCGTGCCATGAGGCGGCTTTGGGCGTGAATCCTGAAGACCGATCGCACGTCGCTGCTTCCAGGTTCGGTGATGATCGTATCGGCATCCAGCGCCGAGGGATCGGCGAGCAGTTTCTGCGCCTCCGACTGCAGCGCACGGATCTCCTGCTCGCAGAAGCTGTCCTCGAGCACAAGGTATCCATCGTGATCGAACTGCTGCGTCTGTGTCCTGGACAAGGGCGCGGACGGGCTCCAGCGCCCATGCACGACGGGGTCATGGCGCGGCAGCATTTCAGGCGCGGCCGCGCGGCGGGATGGGTAGATGTCTTTCATCAAGCTCCCTCGTTACCGTGGGTCAGGAGGCGAGAATCGCTGTGGGCAGGTCGGCCTCTGCCGGATAAGCGCCGTTTTCGTCATGGACCTCGCGCCCCGTGACCGGCGGATTGAAGACGCAAGCCGTCAGGATGTCTGTTTCCGGACGAACGATATGCCGGTCGTTGGCGTTGAGCGCGTACATCACGCCCGGGGCCAGCCGGTGTATCTCCCCGGTTCCCAGGTCCTCGATGGTGCCGGAGCCCTCCAGAACCAGCACTGCTTCCAGATGGTTCTGGTAGTGCATCCGTAGTTCCTCCCCGGCGTACATCCTGGTGACGTGGAAGGAAAATCCCATGCCGTCGTCCTTGAGCAGCAGCCGGGCACTTTCCCAGCCGTTGGACTTCACATTGCGCTCGGATTGGCGAATGTCATCAAGTGTGCGAACGATCATCGAGGCGCCTCCTTATCCCACTGCCACGGCGTAGGGGGTTGAAAGTGTCTCGCGCACGCATTGCTCGAGGATGTCGAGGCCGGTGGCGAGTGCCGCGTCATCGATCACGAGGGGAGCGAGGATCTTGATGATTTCCTCGTGCGGGCCACTGGTCTCGATGATGAGGCCCTGGGTGAAGCATGAGGCCGTGATGGCGGCGGCTGCCTCGCCCGAGCCGACATCCAGTCCGCGCATCATCCCGCGGCCTCGCGTCGACAGACCGTACTTGGCCGCGATGCGCTCGAGCCTCTGGCCCAGCATGGCGCCGCGCCGATGCACTGCGGCCGAGAAGGCGCCATCGCTCCAGAAATGACGCAAGGCAGCGGTGGCGGTGACGAAGGCATGGTTGTTGCCGCGAAAAGTACCGTTATGTTCCCCGGGCTGCCAGCAGTCCAGTTGTGGACGAAACAGTGTCAGGGCAAAAGGCAGTCCCATGCCGGAGAGCGACTTCGCCAAGGTCACGATATCGGGCGTGAAGCCCATCCCTTCGAAGCTGAAGAAGTTGCCGGTGCGGCCGCATCCAGCCTGGATGTCATCGATGATCAACAACGCGCCATGGCGCTTTGCGATGCGAGCGATCGATCGCAGCCACGCCGGCGAGGCGGTGTTGAGCCCGCCTTCGCCTTGTACCGTTTCGACCAGGATGGCTGCCGGTGCATCCAGGCCGCTGGAGGGATCGGACAGGCGCTGCTCCAGCATTGCAGCCGTATCGATATTGGCGCCGAAATAGCCATCATAGGGCTCGTGGCTGACATGGCTGAGCGGGATGCCCGCGCCGCCGCGTTTGGAGGAATTGCCGGTGCAGGCGAGGGCGCCCAAAGTCATGCCATGGAAGCCGTTGGTGAAGGCGATGACCAATTCGCGGCGCGTCACTTTGCGTGCCAGCTTGATCGCCGCTTCCACGGCATTGGTGCCGGTGGGACCGGTGAACATCGAGCGATAATCCAGATTGCGAGGTCGCAGGATCAGCGTTTCGAACGCGTCCAGGAAGGCTGCCTTGGCATTGGTGTGCAGGTCCAGACTGTGTGCGATGCCATCGGCGTTGATGTAGTCCAGCAGCGCTTGCTTCAGGAGTGGGTGATTATGGCCGTAGTTCAAGGTCGAGCAGCCGGACAGGAAATCCAGGTATCGTCCGCCATTGCTGTCGTGCATCCATACGCCCTCGGCGCGATGGAATTGGCGTGGCATCGTTCGGGCATAGCTGCGCACGCCGGATTCGCATCGCTCGTAGATGCCGATGTCCGGAATGACGTCGGTCGGGGCGGGTTTGATAGTCATAGGGTCGCTGTCTCCGAAATCTTCCGAGTGTCTCGTTGCGCGCCACTTGCTGGCAGTGGTCCGATGCGCACTTGCCACTCGGTTGCGTGGGCGCCGGAAAAGTGAATGTCACGCTGGAAGTGAGGCGCCTTCGTCACATCCAGGGCGCGCCGTCGCGCGAAGCCTTCGAACAATGCCCAGGAGGCGGCGTTGTCCACGGTGATGGTGGTGATGAGTGTGGTTGCGCCCTGTGCGGACGGGCGCGACAACAATGCCTCCAGCATGCGGTTCCCCAAGCCTGAGCCACGTGCGCTGCGAGCCACCGCCACCTGCCAGATGAAGAATTGATCGGGCTGCGACGGTGGCCGGTAGGCCGAGATCCAGCCGACGATCCGGCTGTCTTGTTCGGCCACGATGCAGGTGTCGGCGAAGTGCGTGCACTGCAGGAGGTTGCAGTAGGCCGAATTGGCGTCCAGCGGCGGGCAGGCGCCGATCAAGGCGGTGATGGCGGCGCCGTCCAGGGCGGTGGGTATGCGAAAATTGACGCTGGATGCGCTGGGTTTTGCCTGATGTGTGGAATCCATGGGCGATCGCTTGGTCGCTTGGGTCGACTCATCACTCATCATTAAGATAGTTTATATTTCAAAGTAAATTTGAATGCGTGAAGTAGTGCTCAACCCCACGTCGCAGCGCAATATATGAGGTTATATGCCGATATATCAAGCTTTATTTGCTTTGATGTTCCGATTTGCCAAGTAATATTGGCCAATTAGATTCTTCACTTAATGAAGTATATAACAGTATTGGTGCGGCATTCGACCGTCGTCCGCCCAGGAGCCAGCCCTCAAAATGGTAGATGACATCGCGAACCTGACCTTGCGCTCCCTGCGCCGAATATTGCGCGCGGCGGATCTGGGTAGCCGGCAGGTCACCTCGGAAACCGGACTGACGCCGTCGCAACTGTTGGTGCTGCGGGAGATCGAGCGGCGCGCCGATGCGACGCCCAGCCTGGTCGCTGCCGCGCTCCAGTTCAGTCAGGCAACCATCACCAACCTGGTCGATCGCCTGGTGGCGGCAGGCTTCGTCCTGCGACAGCGCAGCGAACGAGACAAACGCCAGATCCTGCTGCGTGCGACCGTCGAGGGGCAGCGCCTGCTGGCCTCTGCGCCGGACATCTTGCAAGAGCGATTCCGCGATCGCTTCGCTTCGCTCGAAGCCTGGGAGCAGGCGATGATTCTCGCCGGCCTGGAGCGCCTGGCGGTGGTCCTCGGGGCGGAAGGGATCGACGCGGCGCCCTTGATCGACGCCGGCGCGATCGACAGGCGACCTCGCGGCTGACTCATCGTCCTTGGCGCAATCGGGGCGACTGCGCGCGGGGTAGAGTTGGGCGGCGGCCGGGCAGCGCACGTCCATGACGATCCCGCGGCGACATTGACCGTTGCGGGTTGCCCCCTGTACCTTGCGCGGCCTTTTGTGATTGCGGCAGCGCATTGCGATGCATCCTGTTTCCGTCGGTGTGGACTTTGGTACCAGCAATACCGTCATTGCGGTCGCTGATGGGCAGCGCAAGGCGACGGTGGTGCCGGTGGTCTCCCGCGGCACGTCCACTGCCGCGCTTCCTTCCATTCTTTGCTTCCAGCCCAACTCGCTGAATCCGCGTGCTGTGCCTGGCAGCAGTGCCGGCTTCGAGGCGATCGCCGATTACGTCGGCCGCTCGGGTCCCGCACGTCTGGTGCAATCCATGAAATCCTTCCTTGGTAGCAAAGGTTTCGTCGACACCAGGATCTTCTCGCATAGCTTCACGCTCGAGGCGTTGATCGAAACGTTGCTCAAGCACTTGTACGATGCCGCATCGGCGCACGAACTACTCAGGCAGTGTCCGCTCATCGTCGGGCGGCCGATTCAGTTCGCGGGTGCCACGGCGGATGACGATCTGGCACAGTCCCGACTCATGGCAGCCTTCGAAGGTGCCGCGTGCAAAGTCCATGATGTGCGGCTGGAGCCCGAGGCGGCGGCCTACGCCTTCGCCCGCAGCGCCCGTGGACATCATCGAGTGCTGGTCGCCGACCTGGGTGGCGGAACGAGTGATTTCTCGGTCGTCGAAGTCGATGCCGACGGTCCGCAGCCTGTGATTGCTCCGCTGGCCCAGACCGGCATAGGCATTGCGGGCGATCGCTTCGACTACGGCATCGTCTACAACGCAGTCTGTCCGGCGCTGGGCCTGGGTTCGCACTTCAGGCCTGAGGCGAAGCCACTGCCGATTCCACTATGGATCTATGGACATTTCTCCAATTGGCATCAATTGTCGATGATGAATAATCGACAGACCCTGCGCCATCTCACCGATGTGCTGCGCACGGCCATCGACCAGCAGGCATTGGAAGGGTTGATCCACGTCATTCGCAATGAAGAAGGCTTCTCGCTGTTTCAAGCGGTCTCGCGCGTCAAGCAAGCCTTGACTCGCGACTCAGCGGCGAGATTGCGCTTCAAGGCGGGCCCCATCGAAATCGATCGCATGATTACGCGCGAGGATTTCGCCGGCTGGATCGCGGGCGATCTGTCGCACATCGCGGCCACAGCGGATCGGGCATTGAGCTCGGCCGGCGTCGCGCGCTCGCAGATCACCCGCGTTTTCATGACCGGGGGAAGCGCGCTGGTGCCGGCGGTGCGCGAGATGTTCGCCCGCCAGTTCGGCGAAGAGAAGTTGATCGGCGGGGAAGAGTTTTCCTCGGTGGCACAGGGGCTGGCGCTGATGGGCGTGAACGACTGACCCATGGCCTGGGCCAGCTGTGCCCTGTCGCTCAAGGTCAGCCACCAGCCAGCGCGGTCCCAGGCCAGTCCCGCACGGTCCAGCAGCCAAGGCTCAGGTCGACCGGGCCCGCGGATGCCTACTCGGGTCGAGTCAGTTTCAGCAATCGCCCGCCGCCGTCACGCCCATCCTCCAGCAGCCAGATGGCGCCGTCGGGGCCTTGTTCGACTTCACGGATGGCCTGTCCCATGCCGAAGCGTTGCGCCTCGCGTGCATTCTCGCCGTCGAACTCGATGCGCACCAGTGTCTGGGAAGACAGGCCGCCGATGAAGCCGTTGCCGTTCCAGGCCGGAAATTCGCTGCCGGTATAAATGATGAAGCCCGCCGGTGAGATCACGGGATTCCAGAACGCCTTGGGCGCCTTGAACCGGATCGGCTGCGTATCATGGTCGGGAATGTCCCGGCCATCGTAGTGATCGCCGTTGGAAACGATCGGATAGCCGTAGTTGGCGCCGCGCTCGACCAGATTCAATTCATCGCCGCCCCGCGGTCCCATTTCATGATTCCACAGCTTGCCTTGAGCATCGAATGCCAGGCCGAGCGGGTTGCGGTGTCCCAGCGACCAGACCTGGGCCGTCACTCCGCCTTGATCGTAAAACGGATTGTCTGTGGGAACCGAGCCATCGTCATTGAGACGCACGATCTTGCCGAGGTTGGATTGCATGTCTTGCGCGGGATCGAATTTCTGCCGTTCGCCGGAACTGATCCACAGATAGCCATCCGGTCCGAATGCAATGCGGTGGCCGTAGTGGCCGCGACCGGAGACCTTCGGCACCTGGCGCCAGATGACTTGCAGGTCGGACAGCTCGCCGCCGCCGTCCTGGAGTGTCAGGACGGCGCGAGCGACGGCGCCGCCGCGAGTGTCGCCTTCACCTTTCTCGGCGTAGCTCAGGTAGACCAGTTTGTTCTCGTCGAACTTCGGATGCAGTACCACATCGCCGAAACCGCCCTGGCCGCCATAGTCGACAGTGGGTACACCGCGGATGTCGCCCGTGGCGCCACCGATCGAATACAGCTTGAGGGCGCCTTTCTTTTCGCTGACGAGCAGGCGGCCATCCGGCAGGAAGGTCATGGCCCAGGGCTCATCGAATTGCGCGACCGGGGTAACCGTGAACGACGAGGCATTGGATCGGGCTGCCGCGATCGCAGAATCGCCGGATCCTGCACAGGCGCTGAGCAGCGCGACGGTGCAGGCGAGGGTGAGTGGCTTCATCATGAGCGGCTCCTTGGCGGTACACGCGGATGCCGGATGATTACATTTTTTGGTGTTGGAAGTCAGGCGGTCCGCGTCCGGGACGGCTCACTCGGCCCACCGCCGGGGAGGCCGCCGGGTTGAGTGAGCCGGCACAACCCCCGGTCGGCGCGGGGTGGTCAGGAATTGCCGCCGTGGCCTAAGAGAGTGGCGCGGAGGACTGCCGTGCGGGCGCGAGCGGCGCGGATCGTTGCCGTGCAGGCTGCCGCGAACGGCAGTGAGCGCGGTCATTGCAGGGTGGCGAGGGCGCTCTGGGTGGCTTCCGCAAGCGTCGGATGGATGTACACAGAATCCTGCATCACGGTGTACGCGCAGCGGGCATTCATCAGCGCGATGTACTGGTGGACCAGTTCCGCAGCGTCACTGCTGACGATCGCCGCTCCCAGCAGCCGTTTGCTGTCGGCATCCGCCACGATCTTGATGAAGCCCCCAGCCTCTCCCAACTCTTTGGCCTTGCCGTTGTGCCGCATCTCGAAGTGGCCGACCTTGATCGGGCGGCCTTGCTCGCGTGCTTCCTTCTCGGTCATGCCCACGCGCCCGAGCTCCGGATCCGTGAACACCGCGTAGGGCACGACACGATCAAGCGTGCGTGAGCCGTTGCCGAGCAGTTGCGATTCGATGATGCGATAATCGTCCCAGGAGGTATGGGTGAACATCGGGCCACCGCGGATGTCGCCCATTGCCCAGATACCCGGTACGTTCGTGGCCAAGCGCTCGTCCACCTGCACGATGCCGCGCTGGGTGGTGCGCACTCCGACGAGATCCAGCGCCAGATCATCGGTGTTGACCTGGCGCCCCAGTGCGATGAAGGCGGCAGAAGCACTCATCCTCAGGTCGCCTTCCGGCGTGCTCATCAACGCCTGTATTCCGTCGGGCAGTTTCGACAAGTGCGAGACGCGGGTATTCATCAGAAAGCGGATACCCTCGGTTTCCAAGGTCCGTTGCAGCGCTTCGGCGACCTCGCGGTCCTCGTGCTCCAGGACCTGGGAGGCGCCTTCCACGATGGTCACCTCGCTGCCCATCCGGCGATAGAACTGTCCCATCTCAAGACCGATGTACCCACCGCCAATCATGAGCAGCTGGCGTGGAAGTTCCCGATGATGAAGCCAGTTATCGCCGCTCAGGGGTACGATGCCGGCCTCTATCTCCAGGCCGGCCAGCGTCGAGCGGGTGCCGGTATCCAGCACCACTTCCCGCGCCGTGACCCGCAGGTCGTCGATCGACAAAGAGAAATTCTGGCCCGATCGTCCCAGGAAGCGCGCGTGCCCATGCAGCAGCTGTGGATTGGTGGAGGTCTCGAATGAACTCTCCAGTCGATTGCGCGAGGCGTCGGCGATCGCCTGGGCACGATCCAGGACCCGGGGAAAATCGACCTCGACCGCAGGTATCCTCAAGCCGTACTCGGACGCTGCGCGCGCCAGATAGGCAACGCGAGCCGAAGCGATCGCCGCCTTCGTGGGCGTGCAGCCGAAGTTGACGCAGGAGCCGCCCAAGTACTTGCGCTCGGCCAGCCCGACTTTCCTGCCCGCGGCGGCGAGCGCCCAGGCGAGGGGAATACCACCCTGGCCGCCGCCTATGATCAGCGAATCATAATGCTCCGCCATCGCTACTCTCCCGGACCGACGATCTACGCCTCGGTAAACTGACGCTTGAATCTGCAATCCCGCGGCCAGTCGAAAGTTCCGCCCGCGGGCG
>JBEBRC010000116.1:0-10766 GCA_040395055.1 Steroidobacter denitrificans | reverse complement strand
TCGTCGATCGGTGCCTCGAAGCTGCCGGGATCGTGGCTTTTGGCTCTCCAATGGGATACTGGTGCCCCAACAAGCCTCGAGGACTCGACCCTGGATCCGGCACGTGCACTCGAGCGCTTTTTGCTCGACGTCGAGAAACGCGCATTTCGCATCGCCAGAATCGCGGTACGCAACGATGACGATGCGCTCGACATCGTACAGGATGCGATGCTGCAACTCGCGCGGCGCTATGCGCAGCGTCCGGCGCCGGAGTGGCGGCCGCTGTTCTACCGCATTCTGCAGAATCGCATTCGCGATTGTCAGCGCCGACGCCAGGTGCGGGCGCGGGTCATGTCCTGGCTGCCGGCCTGGCGCGCGGAAGATGAGTCGCAGCCGGACGCGTGGGAAGGCGTGCCGGACAAACGGCCCTTGCCGCCGGAGCAACTCGCCGCCAACCAGGCGTTGGAGATGCTCGAGGTTGCCCTGGTCGATTTGCCGGCGCGACAACGCGAAGCCTTCATGCTGCGCAGGTTCGAAGGCATGGATGTGGCGCAGACGGCGCTGGCAATGGGCTGCAGCGAGGGCAGCGTCAAAACGCATTATTCGCGGGCCGTGCATCGCCTGCGTGAACAGTTGGGGAGCGCATGGTGAATTCCTCCGACGACAAGCGCATCGAACAGGATGAGCAGGGCAAGGACCTTGGTGGAATGCCGGGTGCCACGGTCGGTGAAACCCCTGAAGAGACGTGGGAGCTTCGGGCCAAAAGCGTGTTCGACGAGAGCGTGGCGCGATTGGATGGGCGTACGCGCTCGAAGTTGACCCAGGCCAGGAACGCGGCACTGGAAGAGCTCAGGGCGGGCGCCGAGCGCAGGCGCTGGCAGCGCCTGCCCGCGGTGGGGCTCACCGCCGCCGCGGTGGCGATCGTGGCTGTCATGGTCTGGTCCGGCCCCCACATCGTCTCTCCTGGCGAGATACCACTGGAAGACATGGACTTGGTCGCGCAGCCAGGGGATCTGGAAATGTTGCAGGACGTGGAGTTCTACGCATGGCTGGGGCAATGACCGCAGCCAAGGCCGGGGCCTCGACCAGGACGGCCAGGATCTTGGCGTCGATGGCGTGGGGCACGCTGGCGGTGCTGGCCGTCGTGCCGGCCCAGGCGCAACCAGTGCGGCCTGCCGTGATTGCGCAGCACCCGGCGGGCGCAGCCGAGGGCGCCACCATGCAAACCACAGGGCAAACTACTGGCTCCGCCGCGGAGCACCGCGCGCCGAAGCCGCAGGGTTTACGCTGGCGGGACCTGTCTGCCGAACAGCGCGAACTGCTGTCCGATGTCGAATCGCATTGGGACCGGCTGCCACGGGTGCGCCAGGATGCCCTGGCGCACGCGGCGCAGCGCTGGTTGTCGCTGCCGGAGCAGGAGCGCGCGCAGGCGCGTCAGCGGCTCGAGCATTGGAAATCGCTGGATGCGGACCAGCGCCGCGAACTGCGGCGCCGTTATCATGAGTTCAAGGAATTGCCGGCAGGCGAGCAGGAGCGTATTCGCCAGAACTTCGATCGCTTCCAGCATCTGTCGCCGGAGCAGCGACGCGAGATGCGTGATCGCTTTCGCAGCCTTGCACCCGAGGAGCGCCAGCGTCTGAAGGAGCAATGGCATCGACATCCGGGCGCCGGGCGGCACGGGCCGCCGGCGCATGGGAGGGATGCTCAGCGCGAGCAGCTGCCGCATCCGCCCCGGGCAGACGGGCCGCAGCCTGCGACGCAGCACAGGCCGCAATGAGGCGCCATGACGTGGCCTGCTGCGGCGGCCAGCACATCGAGTGGATGTCGAGCGGCACCGGGCCCAGGCAGGCCACGGCCAAGGTCATGTGAGGCAAAGGCTCGAATACCCGCAAATGAGCGTCCGGGCAGGCAGGCAGCAACGCTTGCCAGCAATCAGGGCCGGGGACGAAGACGCAGTGGCGCAACGAATCCACCAGCTCCAGGCCCATCGCCTTGGCGAGCGCTTCCTTCATGGTCCACAGCGCATAGAACACACGCTCTCGCGCCTGCCGCGGCATGGTCTCCAGTGAAGCGGCTTCCTGCGCCGAGAACGTGGCACGTGCGATCGCCAGAACATCCCGGGCACGATGGACTTCCAGGTCCACTCCCACCCGCCAGCCTGCCGGTGCCTGGAGGAAGGCTGCGTGCCCGCCGCTATGGCTGAGGCTTTCCATCGGCAGCTGCTTGCTCCTGGCGTGCTGCTGTAATGCCCGGCTGACCATGAACTCCGTCCGCCGGCGCCGATTGCGCAGCGTGCCGAAGCGGCTGCGCTGCGCCTGATCCAGGCCACTTGCCTGGAAGTAGCGCGCGGCGGCCGGGACGCCCAGCCACACCTGCGCCTCGGTCAGAGGGCCGGCTGTCGTGACGGACGGATCGAGGTTGCCGTGCATGATGGGCGCCTCATAATTCGGCCCTGGTTCGATATGTCCATCGCTAGCAAGAGAATCCTCGCTCGACCGCATGACTGCGCCAACCGATCACCAGCCCGAATGCCGAGCGGCGCTACGGCGCGAACCCAGGCAGGATGCGTTCCATTGGCGCTTTTTCGTGACAGCGCTCAGCTTTTCCTTGTTCGCGATCGGGGCCATCGTGTTCGGACTGATTCTACTGCCCTTGGTCAGAATCATACCCGGCAGGCATGAGGTCAAGCGGATACGGGCGCGCAATGTGATGCGATATGGGTTGCGAGGGTATGTCGCGCTCATGCGTGGCGCCCGGGGCATGGATTATGAACTGGAAGGCATGGAACGGCTCGGGCGGCCCGGTCAATTGATCGTGGCCAATCATCCCACGCTGCTCGATGTCGTCTTTCTGCTGGCGTTCGTTCCAGGCGCCAACTGCATCGTGAAGCGGGGCTTGTGGCGCAATCCACTCACGCGCAACGCCGTTACGCTGGCCGAGTACATCATGAACGATCCGACGTCCGCCATGATAGACAATGCCACCCGCGCCTTGGGTGAGGGCCAGGCCGTCATCGTTTTTCCCGAAGGTACCAGAACGATACCGGACCAGCCGCTGGTGTTTCATCGCGGTGCTGCGAATGTGGCGTTGAGGGCGGCTCGTTGCGTGACGCCGGTGTATATACGCTGCGAGCCTACGACCTTGACCAAGTCGCAGCCGTGGTATCGCATACCGCTGCGCCGTCCGCGATTCAGCCTGTCGGTCGGGGAGGATCTCGATATCGACGCCTATCGCGATACTCCGCTGCCCGCAGCTTCACGCGCCCTCAATCAGCGACTGCAGCGCCATTTCCAGGAGGCATTGGCGCGCCGCGGGCATGCGCGGGACGCCTCTTGACTGTACGGTATGAGGCCCGCGAATTAAACTGCGCGCGCGCCGGTGCTGGCAGATTCTTTTTTTCCTCATCATGTCGCTGCGCAGGCGACCGACAAATGTGTCACGGCAGTAGAGCACGATGCATTCGAACGACGAACTTCTTGAGCGCATCCGCGATACGCTGGTGCGGTTGTTTCAACTCGATCGCTCTGCGATCGGGGCGGAGGCCCGCTTGTACGAGGACCTGGAGATCGACAGTATCGATGTGGTCGACTTGATGGATGAAATCCAGCAGTTCACCGGGAAGAAAGTGACCGCGGAGGATTTCCGCGCGGTGCGCACGGTTGCGGACCTGATAGTGGTGATGCAGCGCTTGTCGAATCGTGATGGATGAATCGGCGTTTTCAGCCTGCGTCGTCATTCCTGTCTACGATCATGAAGCCGCGATCGGCTCGGTCGTGCGCCAGGTTCGCGCACAAGGATTCACGGTACTGCTGGTCGACGATGGCTGCGGTGAGGCCTGTGCACGCGAATTGGAACGCTTGAGCGCACTGCCCGGTGTGGTGCTGCTGCGCCACCTGCGAAATCGCGGCAAAGGTGCGGCAGTACGCACCGGCTTGCTGGCTGCCGCCGAGCGGGGCTTCACGCATGCCGCGCAAATCGATGCCGACGGCCAGCATACGGTGGGCGACATGCGGCGCTTCGTCGAAGAGGCTCGCATCCACTGCGATAGCGTAATCTGCGGACAGCCGCTGTTCGATTCCAGCATTCCACGATTACGCTACTACGGGCGCTATCTCACGCACGCGATGGTATGGCTGCAGACCCTTTCGTTCGACATCGTCGATTCCATGTGCGGCTTCCGGGTGTATCCATTGGCTGCCGTGCGGGAGCTGCTGGAGAAAGGTCGTGTGGGCTCGCGCATGGACTTCGACACCGAGATCCTGGTACGCCTGTACTGGCTCGGCGTGCCGATGCGCTGGCTTGCAACACGCGTGTCGTATCCGCAGGACGGCGTGTCGCATTTCCGGATGTTGCTCGACAATATCCTGATGACGAGCCTGCATCTGCGTTTGACGCTGGGTATGCTGGTGCGCTTGCCGGCTCTGCTGTGGCGCAAAGTCGCGCGCGCACGGGCCTTGCAGCACAGGGGCAAGCGCAGCGCGAATGCATAGCGGCGCAGGCCCATGGGCATGGCGGTGCCACGGCGTCGTGGCGGGGCGCAGGCGTCACGGATGCCACGGGCGGGCATTGACAGGGTGCGAGGGACGATGGGCCGTTCATTGAACAACACTGTGCTGGTCACCGGCTCGAGCCGAGGCATCGGCCGCGCCATTGCGCTGCGCGCCGCGGCGGACGGGTTCGACGTCGTCGTTCACTGCCGCTTGCGGCTCGATCAAGCGCAGGAGGTGGCGAATGACGTTCGTTCGCTGGGGCGGCACAGCCGTATTCTGCAGTTCGACGTTGCTGACCGGGCGCAGTGTTCCCAGGCGATCGCGGCGGATATCGCCGCCCATGGCGCTTATTATGGCGTGGTATGCAATGCGGGGATGAATGCCGACGCGGCCTTTCCCGCCATGACGGCCCAGCAATGGGACGGGGTGCTGCGCACCAACCTGGATGCGTTCTACAACGTGCTGCAGCCTGTCACCATGCCCATGGTGCGCCGCCGAGCGCCGGGCCGCATCGTTACGCTCTCTTCCGTCTCGGGGCTGATCGGCAACCGGGGCCAGGTGAACTACAGTGCGGCGAAAGCAGGCGTCATCGGCGCCAGCAAAGCGCTGGCGGTCGAATTGGCCAAGCGTCAGATTACGGTCAATTGCGTCGCGCCCGGCCTGATCGAGACCGATATGATCGACGAACACCTGCCGCTGGAAGAAATCCTCAAGGCCATACCCGTCCAGCGCGCCGGCACGGTCGAGGAAGTCTCGGCGGTGGTGAGTTTCCTGTTGTCTCCGGGCGCATCCTATGTGACGCGGCAGGTCATCGCCGTGAACGGAGGCTTGTGCTGATGCGGCGCGTGGTCGTCACCGGGATGGGTGGGCTGTGCGGGCTCGGTGTTCGATGGTGCGAGATCGAGCACGGTTTGCGCGCACGCCGCAACGTCATTCGCAGGATGCATGAATGGGACCGCTACGCGGACATGAGCACCCGGCTGGCCGGCCCGATCGATTTCACGCCGCCGGTGCATTGGACCCGCAAGCAGCTGCGCAGCATGGGGCGTGTATCGCAACTGGCCGTGCGCGCTGCGGAGCTGGCGATCGCCGATGGGGGCTTGAGCGACGATCCCGTCATTCGCAGCGGGCACACCGGTGTCGCCTGCGGTTCCTCGACGGGCAGCACCCAGGATGCCAAGGATTTCGCTGCCGTGATACTCAACAACGATGCCAGCGGCCTGAACGCGAATTCCTACGTGCGTATGATGCCGCACACGGCCGCGGCGAATATCGGCATATTCTTCGGCGCCAAGGGCCGCATCATTCCGACTTCCAGCGCCTGCACCTCCGGCAGCCACGGCATCGGCTATGCGTACGAAGCGATCAAGTTCGGCCGCCAGCTCCTGATGCTGGCCGGCGGCGCCGAAGAGCTGTGTCCGACCGAGGCGATGGCATTCGATACGCTGTACGCGACCAGCACCCGCAACGATCGGCCGCACACCACGCCGCGTCCCTACGATCGCGATCGTGATGGCCTGGTGGTGGGCGAGGGCAGCGCCATCCTGGTGCTGGAAGAGCTCGAGCATGCGCGCCGCCGCGGCGCGCGCATTCATGCCGAACTGGTCGGGTTCGGCACCAATTCGGATGGCGTGCATGTCACCAAGCCGGAACCCTCCACCATGCGCGCAGTGATGGAACTGGCGCTGGAGGATGCGAATCTTGCGCCGGATGCCATCGGCTACGTCAACGGTCATGGCACGGCCACGGAGTACGGCGATATCGCCGAGACGCAGGCGACCTCGACCTTGTTCGGCGCGCGCATGCCGATGAGCTCGCAGAAGAGCTACCTGGGCCACACGCTGGGGGCGTGCGGTGCGCTGGAAGCATGGCTGTCGATAGCGATGATGAACGGCGACTGGTTCGCGCCCACGCTCAACCTGGACAACATGGATCCACGCTGCGGCGAGCTGGACTACATCGCCGGTGAAGGCCGGGATCTGCAAGTCCAGTACGTGATGAGCAACAACTTTGCTTTCGGTGGCGTGAATACCTCGATGATCTTCAAGCGCTGGGAGTAAAGGGGTGGCGATGACCGACCTGGCGCTCATGTCACCGCCCGATCCGCAGCGGCCGATCGCTTTTCGCGATGGCCACCCGGTATTGCTGGCGCTGTTTCGCCGCCATGTGGCCGCGCTGCTCCAGCGCCTGCCTGCCGGCACTGCGATGATCAATCTTTGCCAGGATCGTTATCGCTTCCTGGTCGCTTATGCCGCTGCGCTCAGCGCCGGCCATCCGGTGCTGTTGCCGCCGTCGCGGGTGGAGCAGGTGGTGGCCGAGATCCAGGGCGGCAGTCCCGGCAGTTACCGCTGCGAGGATGCGGCAGTGGAGGAGGCCCTGGAGGAGGATGTGTGTGCCGCGGCCGTGGCAATGCGCGCCGATACGCCGATCCCCGGCGATCGTGTCGTCATGGTAGGTCTCACCTCCGGCAGCACCGGCGAGCCGAAGTCCTATCCGAAACGATGGCGCAGCGTGCACGGCAGCACGATGTGCAACAGCGCCGCCATTCGGCGCGCCCTCGGCATCGACGCCAGCGCCGGACCCACGCCGTGGATCCTTGCCACCGTGCCGCCGCAGCACATGTACGGCATGGAGCTGAGCGTCCTGCTGCCGCTCATAGGCGGCATGGCGGTGCATGCCGCCCGTCCTCTGTTCGCCGCCGATATCGCGCGCGCGTTGGAAGAACTGCCGCAGCCGCGGATCCTGGCCAGCACGCCGGTACATCTGCGCGCCCTGCTCGAGTCGAGCCAGGCTTTCCCGCCCGTGGCGCTGGTCATCTCGGCGACCGCCCCGTTGGATGGCGCGCTGGCGGCGGCGGTGGAACGCCGGTTGGGCGCTGCGTTGCTGGAGATGTTCGGCTCCACGGAGACTTGTGTCATTGCCTCTCGACGCACGGCCCAGGAGGTGTCCTGGCGACTGTACCAAGACGTGGAGCTTCAACCCTTGCCGCAAGGCACGCGCGTCAACGCGCCGTGGTTTCCCGAGCCGGTCGTGCTGCAGGATGTCATCGAGCCGCAAGCTCGCGGCCGGTTCGTCGTGCGTGGCCGCCACCAGGATCTGATCGAGGTCGCCGGCAAACGCGCATCGCTTGCCGACCTGACGCGACGCTTGCTGGCGGTCGAGGGCGTGCGCGATGCCGTCGTATTCCAGCCTGATGCCGATGCGGTCGCGAGCATCCGCCGGGTCGCGGCGCTGGTGGTCGCACCGGGAATGACCAGGCGAGAGATTCTCGAGCGCCTGGCGCCTGGCGTCGATCCGGCGTTCCTGCCGCGGCCGCTCAGGATCGTGGACGCCTTGCCGCGCAATGCGCTCGGCAAGTTACCCAGGGAGCGCTTGCTGCAGGCACTGCACCCCCGCCGCCCGCCTTGAGCGGGTTCGACGATGCGGCGCGCCAGGGTTGGCGGGGCGGCGAGATCCATGCCTGCCCCGGCATCGCACCGGCTGGCGCGTCACAGGGATCCTGTCTTGCTGGACCGGATGCCTTCGATCTCGAGCAGCAATTCACGCCGGCAGATATCCCCCGCCAGGAATATCGTCTCGCTTGTCGGGTGCGTCTGTTTCAGGCGTGCCGCGATGGGCGCGATCAGTGCCGGCTCGCGCACGTATATCTTCAGCAGTTCCGCGCGCCTGGATGAGTGATCGTCCTGGGCTGCGTTGCCTGCCCGGCTATCTGCCGGGTCACCTGCCAAGTTGTCTGCTTGGGCTCCCAGCATGGCCAGATTGCGCAGGGTTTCTTCCAATTGGGCGTCGGGATCGCCGGGGTGCTGCGAGGCATGGCCGACGATGCTTGCCGTGCCGGAGATCAGCACGGCCCCGTCGCTGGTGAGCGTTGCGCGGGAGAAGCTGGGACTCACCGGCCCGTGGGCGCGCGGGTAGCGATACGCACTGACCTGTCGCGGATTCTCGATGGCTGTGCCCGGACGCCGTCCTGCCAGCCAGAAGACTTGCAGCTGATGCGTCGTGTGCTGGTGCCCGATGGCCGTTGCCGCCGGATAGCGTTGTGCAGTGTCATGGTCCAGGCCGTGCACGCGCCCGACGCAGAACTGACGATAGCGCTCCATGTCGCCCGCGCCCTCGTTGATGGCGTCGAAGTAGTTCCACATGCGCTGCAGATGAGGAAAGGGCGAGCGTGCCTGGAAGCGGCGGATCGCGGCATAGGCCAAAGTGCTGGCGGCGCGGATACCGCCATGCAGGCGCTCGTCGAGTTCGATCGCCGCGAACAGGAAATGATCGTCATGGGCATAGCGTACGATCCCATCGTGGCCGCTGCGCACCGGACCGCTGGCGAGCCATAATTCCGCCGGCGTCGACGTCTGCAGCGAGGCCAGCGGCACATCGACGATGAGCGGCAGGGTCGCGGCGGGCAAGGCCGCTGGCGGCCCATGAGACAGGGGTTGCGCGCCGAATCGCACCACGGCCAGCAGTCCTGGAGGCAGGCTGGCGTGCGCATCGAGCATCCGGTACTGGACCCGCAGCGGTGCCTGCGGGTGCACGCCGATATCGCCATGCGGCCATTGCCGAATCGGATGTTCGTCGCTCAGGTCGTCTACCAGCAAATGATTGAGTCCTCTGGGGCGGGAGCCGGGCGGGCGAATGCCGCCTGCGGATAGGGAGTCGGGTCGAATGATACACTTCGCTGCGGGACGACCGAAGCGACAGCCGCCGCTGTGGAAGCTCCCAGGTTCAATGATCCCGATTCCATGATCGAGAGCCCGCAATGCCGCACGCATCGAAGCCGCAGCCCGGAAATCCTCAGCCTTGGCCAGTGAAATGCGGCTGCGCCAACATGACAACTGCCTGAATTCTATCATGACTGCAACTCAGTCCGCCGGCGAGCTCGAGCTTGCCGAACTCATTGTCGAGGCGCTCAACCTGGAAGATGTCGCGCCCGCCGACATCGATCCGCAGGCACCGTTGTTCAAGGACGGCCTGGGCCTGGATTCGATCGACGCCCTGGAGCTCTCGCTGGAAATCTCCAAGCGCTACGGCTTCCAGTTGCGCTCGGATGACGAAGACAATCCCCGCATCTTCAGCTGCCTGCGCTCGCTGGCGGAACACGTCGCAAAGAATCGTGCGAGTTGATGCGTGGGAGACGCCGTAGGCAGCTTTCATGATCCGGCTGCGCGATGATTGATCCGCTTCGCATCAGTGCCTATACCCTCTGCTCGGCGGCGGCGGATGGTCGTGCCGCCACGCTGGGGGCACTGAGGGAGCGGCGCAGCGGCCTGGTGCGCAATGATTTCGGCATCAGTCCCATCGCAACCTGGATCGGGCGCGTGGCGGGGCTCGAGCGGCAGGCGTTGCCGCGGGAGTGGTCCGACTGGGATTGCCGCAACAATCGACTTGCCTGGCGTGGGCTGCTGACAGACGGTTTCCTGCAGGCCGCGTGTGCCGCGCGCGAACGTTACGGCCCTGCCCGGGTCGCGGTCGTGATGGGGACCTCCACCTCCAGCATCGGTGCCAGCGAGGAAGCCTATCGGCGCCTCGAGCCCGATGGCCGCTATCCGGCCGATCTGCGCCGGCCCATCGTCCACACGCCACATTCTCTGGGCGACTTCATACAGAACGTCCTGGCACTGACGGGCATCAGCGTCACCGTCGCGACCGCCTGTTCCTCGAGTGCAAAGGTGTTTGCCCAGGCGGAGCGCCTGATCCGGACCGATCTGGCCGACGCGGCCATCGTCGGCGGCGTCGATACGCTGTGCGGCAGTGTCTTGTTCGGATTCAATTCGCTGGAACTGGTGTCATCGGATCCGTGCCGGCCGTTCGATGCGCAGCGCCGCGGCATCAACCTGGGAGAGGCCGCAGGATTCGCGCTGCTGGAGCGGCCATCGCATGCCAGTGCGGGCGCGACAGCCTGGCTGCTGGGCTACGGCGAATCCAGCGATGCGCACCATATGTCGACCCCGCATCCGGAAGGACGGGGCGCCGGCCTGGCATTGCGGCGGGCCTTGGACAGTGCGCAACTCACACCCGCCGATATCGATTACGTCAATCTGCACGGCACCGCCAGCCAAAAGAACGACGAAGTGGAGGCGCAACTGGTCGCCCGGACCTTCCCGGCGCGTACGTTCGCCAGTTCGACCAAGGGGTGGACCGGGCATACGCTGGGCGCGGCAGGGATCGTCGAGGCGGTGATCAGCCTGATCGCGCTGGAGTACTCGCTACTGCCGGGTACGCTCAACACCGAAGTACTGGACCCCGCCTGCGGACCGCAGATTCAGCGTGACAATCGCCAGCAGGCGGCACGGCGCGCGC
>JBEBRC010000115.1:0-10962 GCA_040395055.1 Steroidobacter denitrificans | reverse complement strand
AACCTGCTGCGCTACTGGGCTAACCTGCTGCGCTACTGGGCTAACCTGCTGCGCTACTGGGCTAACCTGCTGCGCTGCCGGGCTAACCTGCTGCCCCGCCGGGCTTTTCATCCCCTCGCGGACAGGTAGCTCGAGTCCGCCTGATCGGATTCACCTATCGGAAATTCATCAAAGTCACACTACGCCATGTCCATCTGGTTCAGACCCTACACGCTCGAGGAAATCCCTGTCACCGGCGGTCTGCCGCGCCATCTGGGAATAGAGTTCACAGAGCTCGGCGAGGACTACCTGCGTGGACGCATGCCCGTCGATGAACGCACCCACCAGCCTTATGGAATATTGCATGGCGGAGCCTCGGTCGCATTGGCCGAAACCCTGGGCAGCGTCGGCGCCATGCTCGCCATCGACCCGTCGAAGTCCATCGCCCTGGGCCAGGAGATCAATGCCAATCATCTGCGCGGCGTCTCCAGCGGCTACGTGACCGGGACCGCACGGCCCATCCATATCGGCCTGAGCACGCACGTCTGGGAAATCAGGATCGTCGACGAAGGCGAGCGCCTGGTATGCATCTCCCGCATCACGATGTTCATCCAGCGCATCCGCGCCTCCAGCTGAACGCCTGCGCGCCCAGGCTCGCGCCTGGGCGCGACGATCGGGGCGCCTGGCCGGGCGTTCTTTTATACTGAAAGATATGCTCAACGCGATTTTCTGCGCACGAACCGTCCCACCCATGCTGAGCGCAGCGATCCTGCTGTGTCTGGCCGGATGTGGCTTGAAGGGTCCGCTGTACTTGCCCGGAGAAGGCAAAGAGGCCGTGGCCGCACCCTCCTCCGCGACGGAAACGACCACTGCCCCGCGCCGGCAAGCGACCACCCCCCTGCCGGCGCCGCAGTCGCAGAAGGCGCCGGGATCCACTTCCCGGGAAACGCCGCAAGACGAGTCGCCGACGGATGGGGAGCGACGGGACAAGGAACAGCATGAACACACGCCGTAAGCTGGTCCTGGTCGACGGCTCGGGGTATCTGTATCGCGCTTTTCATGCGCTCCCGCCCCTGACGAACTCCCGCGGCGAGCCCACCGGTGCCGTGCTCGGCGTGCTCAACATGCTGCAGAAGCTGTGCAAGGAAGAATCACCACAGTTGATCGCAGTCGTGTTCGATGCGCCGGGCCGCACATTCCGCGACGACCTGTTCGATGCCTACAAGGCACAACGCGCACCTATGCCCGATGACCTGCGTCCGCAGTTGCAGCCATTGCTCGAATGCGTGCAGGCCATGGGTTTGCCGCTGCTGCGCATCGACGGCGTGGAGGCGGACGACGTGATCGGCACCCTGGCCAGGCAGGCCGCGGCGGACGATATCGACGTGTTGATTTCCACCGGCGACAAGGACATCGCGCAGTTGGTCGACGAGCGCATCTCGCTGGTCAATACCATGACCGGCTCGCGCCTGGATCGCGCCGGGGTCAAGGCCAAGTTCGATGTCTTCCCGGAACAGATCGTGGACTACCTGGCGCTGGTCGGCGATACCTCCGACAACATTCCCGGCGTACCCAAGGTCGGGCCGAAGACCGCGGCCAAGTGGTTGAACGAATTCGGCACGCTCGAGCGGATCATCGAAAACGCGGCCAGCATCGGCGGCAAGGTCGGCGAGAGCCTGCGCGCCAGCCTCGAGAGCCTGGAGTTGTCACGGCGGCTCGCGACGCTCGATTGCGCCGTACCGCTGACACTGACGATCGACGAACTGGTGCGCGGCGAGGCCGAACGCGAGCGCCTGCGCGAACTGTATACCCGGCTGGAGCTACGCACCTTCCTGCGCCAGCTGACACAGGACGAGACCGAGGTCCCGGCGCCGGCGGGCCCGGCCGCCTCCGCGGCACGCGCACTCGACAATCCAGCCCCCGGCACGGAACCCGCCATCATGGAGCCTGCGCCAGGCGCCGTGAGCGTGCCGCGCAACCATGAGCTGGTGACGACGCTGGCAGCGCTGCAAGACTGGGTTGAGCGCCTGCGCGGCGCCGAGCTCATGGCATTCGATACCGAAACGACTTCGATCGACTACATGCAGGCGGACATCGTCGGTCTTTCTTTTTGCATCGAGCCCGGAACCGCCGCCTATGTCCCGGTAGGACACGATTACGCCGGCGCGCCCGAGCAGCTTTCGCTGCAGACCGTGCTGCAGGCGCTCAGACCAGTGCTGGAAAGCGAGCGGCCGGCCAAGGTCGGCCATAACCTGAAGTACGATGCACACGTATTGCAGCGCGCCGGCATCGAGCTGCGCGGCATGCGCTTCGACTCGATGCTGGAGTCCTATGTCTGGAACAGCACCGCGAACCGGCACGACATGGACGCGGTCGCCCGCAAGTATCTCGGGGTCGACACGATCCGCTATGAGGACGTGGCAGGCAAGGGCGCCAGGCAGATCCCCTTCAACCAGGTCGCGATCGACGTCGCCACCACGTATGCCGCCGAGGATGCGGACATCAGCCTGCAGTTGCATCAGGCATTGTGGCCGCGGATCCAGAGCGTTCCGGCGCTGCAAGCGCTTTATGAACAGATCGAACAGCCGCTGGTGCCGGTATTGCTTCGCATGGAGCGCACCGGGGTACTGATCGACGGCGGCCTGTTGCGCCGGCAAAGCAGCGAACTGGCGCTGCGTCTGCGCGAACTGGAAACGCAGGCGCATGCCGCGGCGGGCGGGCCGTTCGCGCTCGAATCGCCGAAACAATTGCAGGAAGTGCTGTTCGGCAAGCTCGGCCTGCCGGTGTTGCGCAAAACGCCGACCGGCCAGCCGTCCACGGCCGAGAGCGTCTTGGAAGAACTGGCCGGAGACTACGAACTGCCGCGGCTCATTCTGGAGTTTCGCGGCTGCGCCAAGCTCAAGTCCACGTACACCGACAAGCTGCCGATGCAAATCGATCCGACCACAGGGCGGGTGCATACCAGCTACCAGCAAGCCATCGCGGCCACCGGCAGACTGTCATCCACCGACCCCAACCTGCAGAACATCCCCATTCGCACCCCCGAAGGACGGCGGATCCGCCAAGCGTTCATCGCCCGCCCCGGCTGGTGCATCGTCGCGGCGGACTATTCGCAGATCGAATTGCGCATCATGGCCCATCTGTCCGCCGATGCCGGCCTGCTGCAGGCTTTCAGCGAGGATCGGGACATTCATCAGGCGACCGCGGCCGAAGTATTCGCCACCCCGCTCGAAGCCGTGACCAGCGACCAGCGCCGTTCCGCGAAAGCGATCAATTTCGGCCTGATCTATGGCATGTCCGCCTTCGGCCTCGCTACCCGGCTCGGCATCGAGCGCAGCCAGGCACAGCGCTACGTCGAGCTGTACTTTCAACGCTACCCCGGCGTGCGACGCTACATGGACGACACCAGGCAACTGGCCAAGGAACGCGGCTACGTCGAGACGGTGTTCGGCCGCCGCCTGTATCTCAACGAAATCAACTCGCGCAATGCCGGCCTGCGCCAGGGCGCGGAGCGCGCCGCGATCAACGCACCGATGCAAGGCACGGCGGCCGATATCATCAAGCGCGCCATGATCGACGTGCATCGCTGGCTGGCCGACTCGCGCCTCGATGCCCAACTCATCATGCAGGTCCACGACGAGCTGGTGTTCGAGGTGCGGCGGGAACTGGCCGATGAAGTAGTGCAACAGGTGCGTCGACGGATGGCGGACGCCGCAAGCCTGAAGATACCGCTCAAGGTCGATGCCGGTATCGGCGCCAACTGGGACCAGGCGCACTGACGCGCACGGGCACGCTGGGCCGCACTGGGACGGCGCATCAGGCAGGTGTGTTACTTTTTTGCGACAATTGTGAGCAAAATGTACGATTTAGCCTGAGAAATCGCCCCTCAGGCATTGTCGCCGCCGTTTGATTCGTACAACATCGGCCCGGGTCGTACCGACCCTCTATCCAACTGATTCATGGAGGCACTATGCGCAAGGCAACCCGGCTGGCGGCCGCTTTAACGATTCCCGCTCTCGCGCTGGGATTCGGCGCGTCGAGCATGGCGGCGGACAACGGCATCTACCTGGGGGCATCGGTCGGCCAGTCCAATATGGAGATCGACAACCTGTCCAATGTCAGCGCCGCCGACTTCAAGGGCGACGACGTCGCCTACAAACTGATCGCCGGCATCCGGCCTCTGGACTGGCTGGCCGTCGAAGCCAGCTACGTAAACTTCGGCGAACCCAAGGACACCGTGCTCGGCAATCGGCTCAAGGCCGACGGCGATGGCATTTCGGCGTTCGCGGTCGGATTCCTGGCGGCAGGTCCGGTCGATCTGTTCGCGAAAGTCGGTCTGTTGACCTGGGACAGCAAGATCGCCGGCCTGAAGCAAGACGGAACCGACCTGGCCTACGGCGTGGGCGCACAACTGCGGTTGCTGGGACTGAGCGTGCGGGCCGAATACGAGGTGTTCGATCTCGATGACGTCGACAAGCTGAACATGCTGTCGCTCGGACTCACTTATACCTTCCTTTGAAGTTCACGATCCGATGCGGCAAGGCACGCTCAAAATCGTTGCCTTAATGCAACAAAGATCGTCGCCCACGCGTCTGCCAGGGATTTTCCCCGCGCCCTGCGCGTCGCGGACAAGCGACTGAAAACGTGACGTTTTCTTCATGTGGAAAGGACGATCGTTTGGCGGAACTTTAGCAGGATCGGAACGTCTGACTTATTGAGCGTCGGCCAGGACGCTCCCGTCTGCTGACCTCCCTGAGCAGACGGTTAACCCGGTCCATCCCCATGCCGGGTGACACTGCCCCGGTGACCCTCAAGGGTCACCGGGGTTCTTTTTTTTGAGCAATCTTTTTCGCCCCGGCGCCCTGTCATGGTAGCCGCGGCCTCGACCCGAGCGCCCCGCTACGGCTCCAAGTGGCCGCGACTGAGCTTGGTGGCGAGCATTCCCAGCACCGCCCGCCGTGCTTCATCGACACCCGCCTTGGTCATCGCCGAAAACAGCTGTGCCGAGGCCCGATCGTTCACCTGCTGCGCCACTTCCTTGAGTACCGACGAGGCTGCCCCCCGGCTGAGCTTGTCCGCCTTGGTGATCAACAGATGGGTACTCAGCGAATGCCCCTGGGACCATTCGATCATTTGGCGATCGAAATCGGTCAAGGGCCGGCGCGCGTCCATCACGATCACCACCCCGACCAGCGATACGCGAGCTTCCACATAGCGCGTCAGCAATTCCTGCCAGTGGCGCCGCATCTGCTCGGGCACCTTGGCATAGCCATAGCCGGGCAGGTCCGCCAAGCGCTGCGGGCGCCCCTCCAGCGCAAAGAAATTGATCAGTTGCGTGCGGCCCGGGGTTTTGCTGGTGCGAGCCAGATCCTTGCGGCCCGTGATCGCATTCAGGGCGCTGGACTTGCCGGCATTGGAGCGGCCGACGAAAGCGACCTCGGTGCCGGTATCGGCGGGGAACTGATGGGGCTGCCAGGCGCTGGTCAGGAATGTCGGAGCGGGGAATTGGGCCATTTGTCGCCAGAGTAGCAGAGCGCAGGCCACCGGCGCAGGACAGAAGCGCCGGCCCGGACCCTCGCCAGCCGGCGCGGCAGGAGATTGCACACGGCCGTGACGGCGCAAATCATGCCGGGACCGCCGGCCAGAGCGCGCAATCCCGCGCGGATCGAGGCCCGCCACGGCCCCCTGCCCGCCTTTCTGGTGGGCGCTTTGCCTGCTGTGGCAAGCTCTCGCGCTACGTACGCTTCGTCCAGGCAAGCATCGCGTGTACAATTCCGCGCCTTTTGCGCTTGTCGTGAGCCGCCGCCGTGCCCGAATCGGTCGTGTCGCCGGGCGAACGCATCACTTGAGTGGCCTGGGGGAATGGACCTGGGAAGTTGGAGCAATCGGGCCTGTGAAACCAGGACCGGGAAGTTAGGCCGGAGTGTTGAATAATGAAGCTTGCGTCGATCGTTGCGGTTTTTGGCCTGGGTCTGACCTTCGGCCTGGGGAGTGCGGCGGCATGGGCCGACGGGAATGCCGAAGCCGGCCAGACAAAAGCCGCGCCTTGTGTCGCCTGCCATGGCGTCAACGGTAACAGCGTCAATCCGGTATGGCCGAATCTTGCCGGCCAGCACCCGCAGTACGTCGCCAAGCAGCTGGAGGCCTTCAAGAGCGGCGCCCGCCAGGACCCCTTGATGAGCCCCATGGCAATGGTCCTGTCGGACGAGGACATTGCCGACCTGGCCGCGTATTACGGCACCCAGACACCGACCGGGCTGGAGGCCGAGCCCAGCAAGGTAGCCATGGGGCAGCGCCTGTATCGCGGCGGCGACGCGGACAGCGGCATTGCGGCCTGCACCGCGTGCCATGGTCCGAACGGCGAGGGTAATCCAGGCGCCTTGTACCCGTCCTTGCACGGACAGCACGCCAGCTACATCGAAATGCAGCTCAAGGCTTATCGCGCGGGAACGCGGCAGACGGATGCGAATCAAATGATGCGCGACGTGGCCAGCCAGCTATCGGACGAGGAGATTGCCGCCGTCGCCTCCTATGTCCAGGGCTTGCGCTGACCCAGCGCCGCCTCTGCGACCCTACATTTTGCTCAGGACTTGGGCTGATACCCTCTACCAAGCAGGAACGCCGCATGAATAAGCTCGCTGTCACATTCACCGCCGTGTTCGCCATTGCCGCCCTGGCTGCCTGCGGCAAGCAAGAGTCGACCCCGGCCGCGAGCCAGTCCGCCAGCGATGCCATACACGTGGAAACGCCCGCGGTGGCGACGGTACCGGACGATGCCGCGGACGCCACCCAAGCCGAAGTGGCTGGCGGCGAACCCATCAGCGAGACTGCCGACGCGGCGCCCGCCGCGGACAAGCAGGCATCGACGGTGCAGCCCTCGGTACGCCTGGGCAATCAGGCTTCCACCCCGATGGCGTCCCTGCGTTTCAAGGAAGGCGCGAATTATCAGAGAGTGGTCCCCGCTCAACCTACCTCGGCCGCGCCCGACGAGGTCGAGGTCATCGAAGTATTCTGGTATGGCTGCGGGCATTGCTTCGCACTGGATCCGGCCATCGAATCCTGGAGTGCCAAAAGCAAGCCGGGCTACGTGGAGTTCCTGCGCGTGCCGGCGATGTGGAACGACATGACGCGCATGCACGCACGCATGTTCTACACCGCGGAGTTGCTCGGCAAGCTCGAACCACTGCACACGCAGATATTTCGCGAGATTCACGTCAACGGCAACCAACTGACCTCCGCCGACAGGATCGGCGAGTTCTTCCAGCAGCATGGCGTGAGCGCGGAGGAATTCAAGAATGCGTTTTCCTCGTTTGCGGTGGAGTCCAAGCTGCAGCGCGCCGACTTCCTGAACCGGCGCTTCCGCGTGCAGTCGGTGCCGATGTTCGTCGTCAACGGCAAATACACCACCGACGTCTCGAGCGCGGGCGACGAGCAGCGCTTGTTCCAGCTCATCGACGAGCTCGTCGTGCACGAACACGGCAACTGAGCGGACGATACGACGTGCTGTCCGGCCCGGCCTTGGCCCCCCACGCAGGCTGCAAGGCAGGCTTGCCATGCTGAACATCTTCGTCGCGCAAGCCCACGGGCTGGTGCGCGTCGAACCCCTTTCTCCCGCATCGATCCCTCCTGATGCGGTTTGGGTCGATCTGCTCGAGGCGACACCGGAGGAGGAAAGGCTGGTGGAAACCAGCTTCGGCGTCGCCGTGCCGACGCGCGAGGAGATGAAGGAGATCGAAACCTCCAATCGGCTGTACGAAGACGAAGGCGCGCTGTACATGACCACGACCATGGTTGCACAGCTGGACACCGATCGCCCCGTCAGCGTCCCCGTAACCTTCATCCTCGCCGGCCAGCGCCTGGTCACCAGCCGCTATCTGGATACCAGGCCGTTCCAGCAGTTCATCACTTATGCGCAGAAGCACCCTGCCACCTGCCAGGGCCCACTGGAAATTCTCGCCGGCATCATGGAGGCCTTCACCGAGCGCATTGCCGACGTGCTGGAGCGAGTCGGCAGCGAACTGGATACCTTGTCCGGCAGCATCTTCGCGCGCAACGGCAACGGTACCCCCAACAGTCGCAATCTGCGCTCGATGATCGAACATATCGGCTTCAGCGGCGAACTGAACTCCAAGGCGCGAGAAAGCCTGGTCAGCCTGGGGCGCATGCTCATGTTCGTGCAGCAATCCGGCAATTCCGGCAACTCGACCATGCAGGGCGAGCTGCGGGATCGCTTTCGCTCGACCAGCCGCGACGTCATATCCTTGTCCGACCATGCCACCTTCCTCGGTGGCAAGGTATCCTTCCTGCTCGAAGCGACGCTGGGCCTGATCAGCGTCGAGCAGAACAACATCATCAAGATCTTCTCGGTCGCCGCGGTACTGTTCCTGCCGCCGACCTTGATTGCGAGTATCTACGGTATGAATTTCGAACTGCTGCCGGATCTTCCGGGGCGCTACGGCAATTTTTCGTTCTCCATCGGCCTCATGCTTGCCTCGATGATCAGCACCTACGTGCTGTTTCGCCGCAAAGGATGGCTGTAATGGCTCACGAGATCGTCAGCATGGCCCTGTTCTGCGATTTCGAGAACATCGCACTTGGCGTGCGCGATGCGAAATACGCCAAGTTCGACATCGATCGCGTACTGGAGCGCCTGCTGCTCAAGGGCAGCATCGTAGTCAAGAAGGCGTACTGCGATTGGGAACGCTACAAGGAGTTCAAGGCCCCGATGCACGAGGCGTCGTTCGAGTTGATCGAGATTCCGCACGTACGCATGTCGGGCAAGAACTCCGCGGATATCCGCCTGGTCGTGGACGCGCTGGATCTGTGCTACACGAAAGCGCACGTGGATACGTTCGTCATCATCAGCGGCGATTCGGATTTCTCACCGCTGGTCAGCAAACTGCGCGAAAACAACAAGACGGTCATCGGCGTCGGCGTCAAGAGCTCCACCTCGGACTTGTTGATCGCAAACTGCGACGAGTTCATCTACTACGATGACCTGGTGCGCCAGGAAGAAAAAAAGAAGCAGCGCGCGCGACGCAAGCCCGTCGCCAAGCCGGCCGCGGATGCGCCCAAGGCAAAACCGAAGGCCGAGCAGGCCGAGGAAGATCGCAAACAGCAGGCGTTCGACCTGGTGCTCGATACGATCGAGGCCCTCGCCGAAGAGCGCGACCAGGGCGAGAAGATCTGGGGCTCCATGGTGAAGCAGACGCTCAAGCGTCGTAACCCTGGTTTCAACGAAAGCTATTTCGGCTTCCGCACCTTCAGCGATCTGCTGGAGGAAGCCCAGACCCACAAGCTGCTGTTGCTCGAGGCCGATCAAAAGTCGGGCGGCTACATCATCCAGCGCATCCCACGCAGCGACTGATCTGCTGCTCGCCGGCACAAGCGGTGGACAAGCCAGTGTTGGCCGTCGCTGGTACACAGCGACGCGGTCCGCGGCCGCTCAACGCTCGAGCAGCGCCAGGTCCACGACCAGCGGCAGATGATCCGAGCCCAGTCGCGGACCGCTCATCGTCTCCAGGCTGCGCCAATGCCTGGATGCGAGGCAGTGATCGATCACGATGCCCAGCGGCGGGAACTGTGCCGGCCAGGACCGTGAGAATATGCGTGGGGCGCAATCGCTCATGCCAGAGTGGCGGATCAAGTCGCGGAAGTGACCCGACCACGGTGTGACATTGAAATCGCCGGCGACCAGCACCGGTCCCGACGTGGCCTTGGCGAAAGCGGCGAGTCCCAGCAATTCCTGATTGCGCAGCCTGGCACTGGCCGCGCCCAATGGCCAATGCAGATGAACCCCGAACAGGGTCACCGGCGTACCGTGCCAATCCAGCACTACTCGCGCCGCAGGTGTGCCTTGCGCCGTCAGCTGGATGGTTGCGGCTTCCCGCAACGGCCAGCGGCTAAAGATGACCGCGCCGGCAATGCCTGGCGCGGTATAGGCGTAAGGATAGGACGCCAGGCTCGCATGCAGCCGGTCGGCCTGCGCCGCGCTCATTTCCTGCAGCACGACCACGTCGGCCGCCACCTCTTCGAGATACCGAACGAGGCGAGTGTGGTCGTGTGCACGAAACCAGGTGTTGTACGACACCAGGCGCAAGCGGGCGGCATCCGTTCCGGCGGCCTGCCGCGGCAGGCCGCCGTGGCCGACAAGCGGTGCGATGCTTACCAGCACGCCAAGAAGCGACACCAACACGGGCAGCGCACGACGCTGGAGCGCCAGGACGGCGGCCAGGACCAGGAACACCACAGCATATTGCAGCCGGAAATGCGCAAAGAGATCCAGCAGCCAATGGTGGCGGCCGAGCATGCCAGCCAACAGCGCGGCCCACAGGGCAATGACACCCGTGGTGGCCAGCCTGCGTCCGGTCAGACGACCGCCTTGGCCGGAAGCCGCCAGCGTTGCGTCGCCGCGCGCCCCGTTGCGTAGTACAACTCCATGCGCCGCGCGCCCTTGACGCGGCGCGTGGAGCGTCGCACCTCGCGCAGCAACCGCAGCAGCAACTGCTCCCCGGCGTGCGGGCCGCCGCTGGCGAATTCCGCCGCAATACTGAGGTGCATGACGGTGACGTGTTCGATGTCCTGCCAGGCGTAGACCGCGACTCCCACCGGCCTTCCCGTACGCAGGTCGACGGCGAACAGCGACTGCACGTCACGCAGGTTTTGCATGCCGATGCGCAGTCGATCGCGATCGGCAACGATCTCCGGCGCCCCGAACCTTTCGATGGCATCGGCAATACAGTCGCTGACCCGATCCTGGCAGGTATTGAAAAACAGCAACGCTTCCAGTGCCGCGCGCTGTGCGACGGGCACATGCGATTTGAATTCTGTCGTTGCGCTCATGGACTCCCACCGCGACTCGTAGCGGCTCATCATGATCGGCGCCGGGCAGCTTGTCGAGCATGGAAAGCCTTGGCGGCGGTACGTAAGTGCTTGCACTGTCAGAAAAAAAACCGATATGTCGCAAAAAAGCAGCGGCCGGCG
>JBEBRC010000114.1:0-11022 GCA_040395055.1 Steroidobacter denitrificans | reverse complement strand
TGCACCTTCTCCGCCATATTGACCATCACGACCCAGGTGGAGAACGCTCGCACCAGATCGCGGGCCTCGGCGGACGGTACGTCGCGCGTGCGCACGGCCAGCTCCAATGCGCCTTCGGCGTGACCGTCGCGGCGAGCGATCGCCGCCTGCCGGTCGTGCTCCACTGCCTCGAACAGCGCCTCGCCGCCTTGCTCGCGGATGACATCGCCGACCAGGAATCCGAGCACGTGCACATCTTCACGCAGCTCGGCGTCTTTGAGCGGAAAGGAAATGTCGGAGCGGGGCATGGGAACGGGCAGCCTGCGTATCTCGCCTCAAGCCGGGAAGAAATCGATCGGCTTGGTTACCGTGATCACGCCGACGTCCTTGGCTTCGAAACGAAACATTCTGACACGCGCCACCAGCTTGCGCTCCAGGTCGGCGTCGCCCAGCTCGCTGGATACGACCTCACAGCGCGTGATCTCACCGCTGGGGGCGATCGTCAGCTCGAGCACCAGCTTGCCCTGCAGGTCCGGCCGATCACGCAAAGCGCGCGCGTACAGCGCATGGATCGCGCCCTTGTTGCGATCGAAGACCAGCGCGATCTCCTCCTCGCTGCGCGAGGCAGCCATGTTTCCGGCGCCGCGCCGTACGCTATCGCCCGCTTGCGCCTCCAGGACCGGCGAGGTCACCTGAGTCGTCGCGTGTCCGCTCAGCGCACCGGCACCGGCGCCGTAGCCGCGACTCAGGGCGGCGGTATCGATGCCGCCGCTGCTGAGGCCGGCGTTCGCAGTGATCAGCGCGCGCTCGGAACGGGTGGTCGCACCGACTTCCCCGGTGAGGTTCCGGGTCTGCGCCGCCTTGTCGAGGGTGGAATTGTCGCGCAGTTGCGCCAGCTGGTCCTGGAACTTGAGCAGGCCCGAGCTCTGCGCTTGCTCGCGCGCATCCGGCGCGCGCGGCTGCGGCGGCTGTGGCCTGGGCCGTTCCAGTACCGGTGTCGGTGCCGGCTCCGGCCTGGGTTCCTGGGCCTTGGGCATCTCAGGCGCAGGCGCGGGCGGGGATTTCTCGATCAGCACCTTGACGATACGCTCTGGAAGCTGCGGCGTCCCGATCTGTGCGCGCTGCGGAATCGGCAACAGCGGCACCAGTACCGCCACCACCGCGAACACGATGAACGCGTTTCGCAGCACGACTCGAAAGCGCCGCTCCATCTCCTGGGTCGGCGACCACGGCAGGTCGTACAAGCGGTAGTAAGGCGCAAGGGTAGTCATGGGGATCCGCCGGCTCTCACCCTCAGCGACGCCGTGCGTGCGGCCGCCCCGCCCTCGCGTTCGACCACCGCCAGCGACACTTTCGCGTACTGCGCCGCGGCGCATGTCGCCATGACCTTGCGCAACACGCTGTATGGTGTTTCTCGATCGCCCAGTATCGTCACCTCACGCTGTGCGGTCTCCTGCGTCGCAGCCACCAGCACTCGCTCCGCCTGACTGCGCAACGCCTGCATGAGCGGCTCGATGAGAGCCTCCCGGGAAGCAAGCACGTCGGCGATCCGCGCGACCGCGCGACCGTCCACCAGCACATCGTCGCGGGTGATCATGACCACCAATGTCGGACGCGGCTTGGTGTCGGAGACCGATTCGGGAATCGAAATGTTGCGCGTGTTGGGCAACACCTCCACGTCCGAGGTATGCACCAGCAGGAACACCACCAGAATCATCAGCATGTCGATGAACGGTACCAGCGTCATATGGTTGCCGCCCTCGACCTTGTTGACTCGCTTGCGATGGCGCTTGATCCGGTAAGGGGTCATGTCGGCGCGTCTCCGACCGAAACCTCCGGAAACAATTCCCCCACGGCCCACAGAGAGCCGGGAACCGGGAACACGCGTACCACATCCATCACCTGCACCAGTGTGTCGTACTGAATATCCTGTTCCAGCAGGATCGTCGCATCCTGCTCCTCCGGATACTTGGATTTCACCAGCTGCAGGTACTCCGACAGTCCCTGCAGGTCATAGGCCCCGCCGACCGAGGGCACGCTGCGTAGCAGGCCGGCCGCCCGATCCAGCACCTCGATGGTCTCGGCGCGAACCACGACTTCCAGATTCAACCCTTGCGGCAGGTCAGGCACCGCGGCGTCCACGCCAGGAAGATCGAGTTCCAGGATGTTGGTCTTGGTGAATACCGCGGTGAAGATCAGGAAGAAGACCAGGATGATCATCATGTCGATCATCGGCACCACGTTGATCTCATGGCGCCCGCGGTAGCGCGCGTGGTTGCGCGATACCCGGCGCGCGACTTTGGACTGGGCCATGGACTTACGCCACGCCCTGGGCGGCGCGGCTTCGCTGCGTGGCAGGCGCCGGCCCCTCGCTGTCGACATCCTGGCGACGCTCGACCACCGAGTTCAGGAACTTCACCGCCGCGATCTCCAGGCTGTCGATCAGCCTGGTCGTCTTCGCTTCCAGGAACATATGAGCCAGCAGCAAGGTGATCGCGACGAACAATCCGGACGCGGTGTTGTTCATGGCCACCGAAATGCTCGCCGCCAGCAGGCTGGCCTTCTCGGCCGGATTCGCGGTCGCGATCGACGAGAAGGCCGCGATCAGGCCGATGACCGTGCCCAGCAGGCCGGTCAGCATGCCGATGTTCGCCAGCGCAGACAGATAATGGGTGCGTTGCTCCATGCGCGGAATGATCTCCAGCAGGCTCTCGTCCATGGCCTTCTCGACATCGTCGCGGCGGCGCGCGCTGGCCAGCCGCGCGATTCCGTAGTTGAGCACCGTGGCGATCGCCGCCTTCGATTTCGATGTCACGGCGACCACCTGCTTGAAATTGCCCGCATTGATCAGCGGTACCACCTGCCCCCAGAGCCGGCGGTTGCTCGTGGTCTCGGAGGTCAAGTAGATGAAACGCTCGATCGCGATCGATACCCCGACGACAAAAATTGCCGCCAACGGATAAAGAAAGAATCCCCCCTCCCTGAAGAAATTCACCAGCCAGTGATAGAACTCCATCGACGTTAACTCCTCTGCAATGCCGTGCCGGACGACACGCGTCGCCCCATCGTTCATGTGTGGCGGTTTATCGCTTCAGGTAAACCGCGGTTGCTGCGACCTGGTTCTCACTGTTGCCGGTCCACGCCCGGCGTGGCCCCGAGCGGTGCCCGCGACCGCCCCGCGGCGCCCGATACAGCGTCGTAATAGGTCACTTCGCGACGAAAAACGTCACGATCCACGGGCGTGAGGACCTCATCGAGCAACGAGTTGAACGGCTCCCCGGACAGCTCGCCCAGGTCAGCCTTCTTCCACGGTACGATGACCATCACCTTCGGCAGCTCGCGGTTGCCGGTCACTACCGTGGTATCCAGATCCAGCCGGTCGTTCGCCGCGCGGCGCACCGCGCCTTCAGGATCGGGGCCAGGGGCGGCCGCCGGCTGCACCGGGGCCGTCGCTTCCTTCGCCAGCGGCGGTGTCGCAGGCGAGGACTGGGCGCTCGCCGAGGCATCGGGCGCTGCTGGCGCGGCAGGCTGGGACGCAGGCGCGGCAGCGTATGCGAACCCCGTCAGGACCAAGGCACCCAGCAGCGCGGCACGAAACGCGCCATGTACAACGCTGCGGCAGCGACCCGGAATCGAGCCATCCGGCATTGCACGCATCATGCCCCCGTCTCCTGTGCATCCTGCGCGCCGGCGGCGCGCGGTCCGGCCGCCAGGCGCGACTTGAGCTCCCTCACCCAGCCATTCACATTGGCATCGGGCGTCGCGGCCAGGACCAGGTAGTGCTGGTACGCCGCCAGCGCGCGCTGCGGCTGTTGCAAATACAAGTCGCACAGTACGCCGAGGTTGAGGTAGGCGATCGCATAGTCCGGATCGATCTGCAGCGCACGCTGGTAAGCCTGGTCCGCCTCATCGAAACGACCCAGTTTTCGATAAAGGATGCCGAGCTGATTGAATACCGGTGCGTTGTCCGGGTTGCGCTCGAGCGCCGCCTGCAGGGCTTGTTCCGCCTGCGGCAGGCGGCCCGCGCTGGCATGCAGGATACCCAGGTTCAGCAACGGTCCCGAATACGATGGATAAGCTTGCGAAAGCGTTCGAAAGCCCTGCTCCGCCGACTGCAGGTCTCCCGCATCCATGTGTGCGATGGCCTGCTCGAACTGCCGCAGCGCCTCGGGCGGCGCGTCCGCGGAGGCATCCCTCGACTGCTCGAGCGCGGCGGGCGGCGCGGCGGCGCCGGGCTTAAACGCGGGAGCGGCGCCGCAGCCGGCCGCAAGCCCGGCCACACAGGCAAGCAACGACGAGCGCCAGCCGCGCTTGCCGCTAACGCAGCGTATGCACATATTCTTCACTCATCTCCGCCTTCGCGTAGCGAGCCGGCTCCAGTTGCGCCAGCACACCGAAGCTGCGCTGCACCCATTCGTCATACAAACCCTCGCGGGCTCTTCGCGCATTGGCTTCGTGCAGCTCTATTGCCTTTTCCTCGAATGGAAACGCCTGCTCTTCCAGCAGCACGTCATACTGCTCCAGCGCATCCGCATCCAGATCCCGCGGCCGCTCGGAAGCCAGCAGGTCGACGGCCAGCTGGCGATAGAGTTCCGCCATACCGAAGGTCGCGGCCGTCGTCACCTGTGCCACGTCGTAATCCAACGCCTGGCCATAGACAGCCAGCACTGTCTCCATCGCGCTGCGCTTGCGCGCCAGCGTCTGCTCCAACGGCGCCACCAGGCGGATGGCATTGAACCGCTCCACTTGCGGCGCCGCGATGGCAAGCGTCGCCTTCGCTGCCAGGTAGCGGCTGCGCTCGGTGCGGGCCGCCCCCGCGGCGCCGTCGGCGCCAACGATCTGCTCGTTCCACCGCGCCAGCGCCTCGGCATCGTGCTGTGCCTGCGCCATGTCCGCCAACTTCTGCCTGGCCTCCATGGCCGGATCCAGCGGCATCGGATACTGCTGTACATACGCGGCATACAAGCGCGCCGCCTGGGCGGACGAGCCCGTGCTCCCATACAACTCGGCAGCCTGCCACAGCGCCTCGCGCCTGATCTCCTCCGGCTCCTCGCCACGCGCTGCGATCCGTTCGAACTCCACCGCCGCCGATCCCGCTGCGCCAGCCTCCAGGTAGGTCAGCGCCAGCAAGCGAGTTGCCTCCGGCACCAGTTCATGCTGTGGGTGACGGCGGCGAAAAGCGTCCAGCACCTGCGTGGCGCGCTGCCATTGCTGATCCTGAACCAGGATCCCGGCCGCATCGTACTCGGCGTTCGCGCCTATCTGCGCCATCGGGGCAAGGGTGCCGATGCGCAAGAAGTCATCGACGGCGCCCGCCGCATCGCCCGCGGCTTGCTTCGCCTCCGCCTGCTTGTAGATCGATGCGGCGATTCGTTCCTCGATAGCATGCTGCTCTGGGTCCTGCCCGATGAGATAGCCCTGTACCCGCAGGTAAGCGGACTCGGCCTGGGCATATCGACCGCGATCGAACAGCGCATGCGCCAGCAGTGTCGCCGCGGTGCGCCGTTGCGCGGGCAAGGGTGGTGGATCGAGGGCCAGGATTTGCGTCGACACCTCGATGACCCGATCGAATTCATTCAATCCGAACAGGTCCTCGTCGGCCTTGGTCAGTACCTGCGCCACCTGCGGGTGGGCCGGAAAGCGGCTGGCAAACATCAAGGCGCTTTCGATGCCTTGCCTGTGCCAGGCGGCGCGCGGCTCGCCACTGAGCGCCGGCTCGTGCTTCTGATAGGCCACCAGTGCGCCATAGCCGGCGGCGGACGACTGCTCGTGGGACGTGTACTCGTACGCCGTGCGCTCATACTCGCGCGCCGCCTCGGCGAGGCGCCCGGATTCGAACAACACCTCGGCCAGCAAATAATTGGTAGCGGGCGCCTCCGCATCCTGGGGGAACGAATCCAGCATGGCGCGATACCAGCGGATCGCGGCCGAATAGTCTTCCGGCCGAGCGCTGCCTTGCGCCTGCGCGTGATAATGCGCCGCCAGGTTCGCCTGGTTGGACTTGAGCTGCGCCGCGACTTCCGGTGCATCCGCTACGCTGCGCTGGCGCCAGAAGGCAGCGCCGAATGCATATCGCTCCACGAAATCCTGCTTGCCCTGCAACACCAGCGACGCGAATCCACCCTTCTGGTAGGCCTCGATGGCATGCATCTGCAACGACGGCGCGAAACGGTCGTCCGGCCGGCGCCTGGCGAACGCCTCATAGGCAAGCGCGGCATCCTGGTAGCGCTCCTTGTCGAGGTAAAGGTCGCCCAGCGCCTCATACAACAGATGGGCGTACAACGGATCGCCGCGCTGCGCCAGCAGCGTATCGAGGGATTGCGGTCCGTCCAGATCCAGAAAGGCGATCGCCATGGCGTTCAGGGCGTCGCCGCTCAATTCGCGCTCCGCGCGGCTGAGCGACTCGCGCCCGCGCAGCATGTCGTCCTGAACCAGTACTCGATCCAGCAGCCTCAGGAACGAGCTCGCGCTCTCCTCGCCGCGCCCCTGTTTGAACAACGACCAGGCGTGCTTGTAGAGCCCCTGCTCATGGAAGCCGTCATCGGGATTCGCCGCCACCACCGCCGCATAGGCGGCTTCCGCAGGCCGGTAGCGGCCCGCGCTGAACAGAATTTCCCCGCGCCGGAACTGCGCCTCCGTGACCCGCGGACTGCCTGGATACTCGAGGACCAGTCGATCCAGCACCTCCAGCGCCTTGTCGAGTTCGCCTCCGGCCTCATGAGCGCGTGCCAGTTGATACATCACCGCATCGTTGCGCGCATAGTCCGGGTACGCTGCCAGCAAGCCTTCGTACAAGGCAACCGCTTCGTTGCGCTCCAGAGCGCCGGGCACGGCATCGCCCGTGGCGCGCTCGGCCTCGTCGAGTTCGAGCTGCAGATCGCCCAGGCGACGCATCGCTTCGGCACGCATGGCTTCATTCCCGGAGCGCAGTTCCAGGAAGCGCCGGTAATGTTCGATCGCCTGCTGCACCTGCGCCTGGGCGGGCGGATCGCGCACGACCTGGATCTCGCGCCCCTCCAAATCCTTGATCGTGCCGGCCTGGCCGGCCGCGAGCGCCGCCGTCCCCGTACCGGCAACGACCGCGGCGCCGAGAACCCCGAGCACGGTGGTGCCGCGAACGCTCATTGCATGCCTCCGCCCATGCCGCCGCTCGTGCCGCCACCCATGTCGCCGCCGGTGTCGACCTCCGGGACGACAGGTCCGCCGGACGCGGCCCGGTCATAAATCGATGCCAGCGCGAAACGCGCCTGCAGGGAATAGGCGGCCAGTCGCTCCTTCTGCGCTTCGAGTTCCTTGACGGCAATGGACGCCAGGTATCGATTCTGCGAACCGGCAGCCGCCGCCAGGCGTGCGTTCAGTGCCTCGATGCGCGGCGGCAGCGCCGCCACGCGTTGCGCGAAGGCTTCGGTCCGTGCCGGATATTCCTCGCGTGCGCGTTCCACCAATACCCAGCCGCGGCGCACCTCCTTGTAGGCGACGTCCAGCTCGCGCAATTCCTTGGCCGCCCGCCACAACCGAGCCTTGTAGCTCGAATTGAAATTCCACAACAGCGTGCCGCGCAGCAGCCGTACCTTTTCCTGCATCTCCTGCACCATCGGATCGTCTCGATCGGCGCGCCCCAGCACCTGCTGCATGCGTTCGATCTTTGCCCACTGCTCCTGCTCGCGCGCCGTGGCCAGCGCCACGACATCATTGGCCCGTTCGTTGGCAGCCAAACGCGACTCGAGCTCGTTCTTGCGCGCCTCCAAGGCATCCAGATCGACCGCCTCGAGCATGTGCTGCAGCACCGGCGTACGCTGCCGGAAGGCACGGCGACGGTTGTCCACCATGTCCTCGAAAGCCGCCACACTGAGCGACCAGGACGCGAGATTGCGCTGCATCAGGCGCAGGTCGCGATAATTCTTCAGCCCCTCCTGGAATTCGTGCGAAGCGAACAGGTGATACAAGTAGCGCGTCTCCGGCGCATCCGGCAGTTCCTGCAACTGCCAGTACCAGCCGAGCGTTCCGCCCGCGTCGTTGCGCACGATGGCTTCCAGCATCCGGCCCTGGCGAATGGCCGCGATCGACTGATCGATGCGCTGCGATTCCTCGTCGAAGGCCTGCACCGCCTGCATGTATAGCTCGGCGGCTTGATTGTCCGCGTCCAATTGAGCGTACGCGTAAGGCACTGCCAGGTACGACTCCTGTACCGCCGCGTCGAGCAGATCGCGGCGCCGCAGTTCCATCCACGGTGCGAGCGCTTTAGTGTAGGCGCGCTGTGCGGAGTCCGCCCAGCCGGCACCCAACAAGGCCTTGTTCGATTGCGGTCCCTCGATACGCACCCGCTGCAGCACGGTCTTGGCCTGTGCCGGGCGCTGCGCTTTCAGCCAGGCGAAGCCCAACGCCAGGTTCGCCTTGTCGCGCAGTGCCGCCAATTCCTCGTTCGGCGCCTCGATTCGACCGACGGCATCGAGCAGCCCGGCGGCATCGTCCAGCCGCTCCCGGCGCACCAGGGCCACGCCAATATTGAAGCGCGCATAGGCGGACCACACATCCAGACCGTCGCCCGCCGGTTGCCAGCGCCCCAGAACGCGGATCGCATCGTCGTATCGCTCCAGGCGCATCAATATCTGGGCTTCGATCGAATGCCGCTCGGGCTCCAGATTGCCTGGCAGCGCACCATGGATGTGAGCCAGTGCGTCCGCCGCCTCCTCCAGGTATCGACGCTGGTACCAGACTTTCGCCAGGTAGAACCAGGCGCGATTGCGCACGTCCAACGGGACGTTGTCGTCCAGCAGTGACTTGAAGATACGGCCAGCCTCTTCATGCTCGCCCAGCGACAAGTACAAGCCGCCCTTGAGCAGCTCGGCTTCGAGTGCATGATGACCGATCCGCCCGAAATCCTGCGCCGCTCCCAGCCGCGTCAGCGCCTGCAGATAGTCGTCCTGGTAGAAATGGAACAGAACGTCGCCCCAATGCAGATCCTTGACGACCTGCGGCGTGCCGACCCGCGGCGGCTGCACCTGCAACCCGGTGTCGGCCGCCGTGGCGAGCGACAGCATGAACGTGCAACTGAGCACAGCGAACAGCCGTCTCATTTCATTCCCACACTTTCACCACGAACTCCGGCTGCGCCTTCGATGCCCGGTCGCTGATCTTCAGCTCCAGGTACTTGGCGCCGATGCCCTTCGTCAGCTGAACCGTCGCGCCGCGGCGGTAGTCGCGTGCATTCGGGCCTCGTCCGGTAAACAGTGCGATCAACTCATGCTCACCGGCCTTGAGGTTGCCGATGTAGAGGCGATGCACGCCGCCCTTGAGCAGAGCCTGTGCTTCGCGTTCGGTGTACAGGTAGTTGGAGACTTCAGTGTCATCCACCTTCAATGTCACGGAATCCAGCGCAAAGAATTCCCCGACGTCCATCGAAACGAAAACCGCGACCTGCGTGTTGGCGGGGAACAGCAGTTCCTCCTCCAGCACGAACAGCTCACGATTCAGATCCAGCACCTCCTTTTTCAACGCCTGCACCTCCTGGTCCAGGCTCTTGAATTCATCGCCCGCCGCAGACGGCGCTTCCCCCGCGGCCAGTGATGCGGCATGGCCTGCGAGCACAACACAGGCGAAGAGCAAGCTCAGTTTTCGCAACATTGTTTTTCGCCTCAGACGGATTCGATCCGATATACGCCGAAATACGCCCACTGCAATCCCCAGTCCCCACCGGCCAAAACGCGATTCATCGCCGGCCGCCTCCGATGCGGGCGCTCATTCATTCAACAATGCACGCAGCGTTTCCGTATAGCGCAGTTCGTAGCCAGGCTTGTAGCCTTCCGCGACGTAGCGCACCGTGCCGCCGCGATCGATCAACACCGTGACCGGCAAGGTACCCACCTGATAGTCCTTGGCAACCTCTTTGCGCTCGTCGAACAGCATGGGATAGGAAACCTGGAGCGTGCGGGCCATTTCAGCCGCCTGCTCGGGGCTTTCGTCGATATTGACACCGAACAGAACCAGGCCCGCCCGCTGGTACTTGAGCAGGATCTGAGCCAGCAACGGCATCTCCTGTCGGCATGGACCGCACCAGGTGGCCCAGAAGTTGATGACGACCACGTCGCCGAGGTGCTCGGACAGCCGGCGATTCTCGCCCGTGAGCGAGCGCAGCGCGAAATCCGGCGCAGGCTGCCCGATCAGTTGCGCGGATGAGGCCCACAGGCCCGAGGCCGGCACGAACGCGGCGACCGCCACCGCCATGAACGAGGTACGCACCAGTCGTCGCCACGCGGGTATGCAGCGCAGCAAACCGAATTTGAATATCTGTGGCATAGTAATTCGTTGAATCGCGCCGACAGGATCGCGAGGCTGGACTCGCATGCGCAGGCCAGGCGCGTCGGAGTCAACTACAGGGGTTCCACGCAGAGGGGCTGATCAGTTTGCCGTCATGCGGTCCCAAGGATCCAAACACCGGCTCTGGCAACCCCGCTGTCTTAGGAAACTCTCCCGTAGACCGGTGGCTTTGCGTCCCCAGCTTTCGCTGGGTTTGCCTGCGTCGAGGCTGCGGCGGGGATACCGGCGCGGCCTGTGACAGCACAGGCTAGGGTGCTATACGCCGCTCGAATATGTCAACGAATGGAGTGTGACAGGGTTGAAACAAAGCGCGGCAAGGCTGTGATTCAGTGCACAGTTCGACACGCTGTCGGCGCTGGCAGACAGCGTTCGCGCTTGCCGGCGCCGGCGGACCGCGCAGCCGAGTGATTCAGCTGCGCGGTCTGCGTCCGGGACTCGATGCCCCGTCCATCGCTCAAATTGGAAGTTTGGGCGCGAGGTAATCGGTCGAAGCCGCCGTTGCCTTCCATATGGCGATCGTTTCGGGCGAAACCTGAGGCTGCACGACTACCGCCGCGTCCGACTCGTAGCTCGGCAGCGCCTGGGTCTGCGCGCGACCGTACATGCTGGCAACGGCCGTGCCCAGCGTGAGCAGCAAGCCGGCACCCAATGCAATACGTAATCTCATGACACTTCCTCTTTCGTTCATGCGGCTCAGGCAACCTGGATCAGCGGGCGCTTGCCACC
>JBEBRC010000113.1:0-11060 GCA_040395055.1 Steroidobacter denitrificans | reverse complement strand
CCCAGGCAAACAAGGGCGTAAGGTACGCCGGACTTGATATCGGAGGCAGCTGTTTCATGGCCGAGTCCAGGTCCAGCGAAGCATCTACAAGAAAATCTTCTGGCAGCCGCCTCAGCACGTTGTTGCCGCGCCTTGCCGTGCGCCTCGCCTTCGATGAGTCGTACGAATCCCGGTTCCGCCCGTGGTATACGGAGCAGACGCGTACGCGTATCCGCAACTCCATGTGGATCGCCATGGGCATGCTGCTGGTGGTCATGCTCGCCGGGGGCCCATTCGGCACCATGCGCAATACGGTATTCGGCGACAAGAATCCGGTACTGATCGATGTTCTGCGCTTCGGGTTCATCGTGCCCAGCAGCCTGGCCATCTTGGTCGTTTCCTACAGCTCCCTGTATCAACGCTGGTTCAGGGTGACCACACAGATCGTCGCGCCGATCTACGCCTTGTCCTTCGTGGCCATGGACATCCTGATGCACCCTCAAGGCTATAGCTTGAGCTCCTGGATGCCGCTGGTGGCGCTGGCACCTTTCTTCTTGTTCTGGATGCCGCATACCCAGGCCGTCTGCACCACGCTGATGGTCGTTATCGGCTATGCGATCGGGGGCCAGCTCGCGGGCCTGCACGGACCGCAACGTTATTTCGATCTGGCCGTCATCGCTTTTGCCAGTACGATCGGTGCCATCGTGCATCATTCGTTGCAACGAAGCGCGCGACGCAGCTATCTCGCTGCCCAAGTGTTGAGCGAGTCGGCGAACCGCGACAGCCTGACGGGCATACACAACCGTCGTATGTTCGATGAGCAGATGCAACGGGTCTGGCAGCAGGCCATGCGCGAACGCGTGCCATTGGCCCTGCTGCTGATCGATCTGGATCACTTCAAAGCGTACAACGACCATAGCGGCCACCAAGCGGGCGATGCCTGCCTGGTCAAGGTGGCCGATGTATTACGCACGGCCGCGCGCCGGCCGCTGGATCTGGTGGCCCGCTACGGGGGCGAAGAGTTTGCAGCCTTGTTGTACGACACGCCGCGCGAGAACGTCGAGGAAATCTGCCAACAGCTGCATGCGACCTTGTCGCAGACCGCGGTGCCCCATCCGACTTCGCCGGTCAGCGAGTTGGTGACCATCAGTATCGGTGCCGCCTGCATCGAGCCGGGGATCGGGCGTCAACCGGAGGGCTTCATCCAGCTCGCCGATGAAGCACTGTACTCGGCCAAGGAGCAGGGCCGTAACCGCACCATCGTCATGGATCGCGAGTACGAGTCCCTGGTCACGGGCTCGTTCCGCTCGGGAAGGCACGAAGCGGCATAGACAGCGCCGGCCATGACGGCCATGCTTGGTTGGGCGAATCACACCTTTTTGTGGATGGCACGAGCTACGACAATCCGATGAGTACCGCTGAGAATTTCGCAAAGACCACCGAGCTGCAACCGGCCGACATCGTCACGCTCCAGGCGCATATCCTGCGCCAGCAAGCTCGCCACCCCGAGGCGAGCGGGCAGTTCTCATGGATTCTGTCGGCGCTGTCGATCTCCGCCAAGATGATCGCCGCCCATGTGCGACGCGCGCGGCTGGATGATGTGCTCGGCGCCGTCGGCAGCAAGAATGTCCAGGGGGAGCAGCAGCAAAAGCTCGACGTGATCGCGAACGACATCCTGTTGCGCGCACTCGGTGCACGCGAAGGAGTCGCCATCGTAGCCTCGGAAGAGAACGAGGAACCCGTCATCCTGCGTGCCGACGATTCCGCCGAGCGCAAGTATTGCGTCCTGTTCGATCCGCTCGATGGCTCATCCAACCTGGATGTGTGCGGCGCTGTCGGCACGATCTTCAGTATTCTGCGCAAGGATCGGCGCTCCCAGCGGCCGGAAGCCTCGCTTCTGCAATGCGGAGCAAAGCAAGTCGCGGCGGGTTATGTCTTGTACGGCCCCTCGACCGTGCTGGTGCTGACCATCGGCATGGGCGTGGATATGTTCGTGCTCGATCCGGCCTACGGGGCGTTCATCCGCGTCGCCCAGGACCTGAGGATTCCGCGCGCCAACAAAAGCTATTCGGTGAATGAGGGTTACCGCCTCAGTTTCCCGCAAACGTATCGCAACTATCTGGATTGGGCGCAGGAACGCGGTTATTCGAGCCGCTACGCCGGCGCCATGGTGGCCGACGTTCACCGTATACTCCTGCAAGGCGGCGTCTTCATGTATCCGCCCACACAAAAGGCGCCGAACGGCAAGCTACGCTTGATGTATGAAGCAAATCCGATGGCGATGCTGATCGAACAGGCCGGCGGCGCCGCATTCACCGCACCGGCGCAAAGAATCCTGGATGTGGCACCCAGCGACATCCATCAGCGTGTGCCGGTGGTCCTGGGAAGCGCCGAGGAAGTCGATAACGTGATGACGCACCTCGGCGCCGCGGCGGACTGATACTTCGCGCCGCAGCATCGAAAGCCGCCGAGGTGTATCCTTTGCGTCTTTCCCAGCCTGTTCCGGATTGCACGTGCTCAGCGCCGATAAAGTTCTTGTCACGATCGGGACCCCCTGCTCGACCTCCGCCGTCGGCAGCACCGAAACCTACCTGGCGCGTGTAAACGGCGCGCCGGAGTTCATCGCCTATGCCGCTTTCGATGCCGGCCTGATCGACATCGAGCTGGCTGGCGACGCGGCCCTGGCGCTGCGCTGGACGGCCAATGGCGAGCCCGCATCGATTGCCGACATCGAGCAGCGCCATGGTGCGCGGCTGCGCGCCAGTTTGGGTATCCGGTACATCGAGGAGCTGGGGGCCACGCCCGAATCCGTCGTCACCGACATCGGCGCCTCGCTGCCGCATGATTTCGCCAGCGGCGGTCTGCGCCGGCTGGCCGGCCTGTCCTATCGCGACATACGCGAGTCGACGCTCAAGGACATGTATGGACTGTTCGACGATGATCCGCGGCTCGGGCCGTCCCTGCAGGCGCAACTTTTTGCCTACAATGGCCTGGGAGCCCTGGCAGCGCTGCCGGTACCGCTGTCCGAACTATTGCCCAACCCCTACGAATTCCGCGTAGCGGGCGCCACGGCCTTTCCCGGAATGGATGCCCTGGCACAGCTCAGGGCGGCGGGCGCCACCCATATCGCGACCGACAAGCTGCGAGACAAGTTCGCGATGCGGCTGGCGAATTCCCTGTCGTCCCACGGTCCGGCTCTGCTCTCGACCATGCTCGCGCCCTCCTATTCCTTGAGCAAATCGCTGAAGAACCCAGCCCTGCTGGACTCCCTGCGAACGGCGGACGGTTACAGCCGGGTGCCCCAGGCGCCGCTCAATCTCGTCGGGGCCTGCGCCTCGAGCTCGATCCTGTTCTGTGAATTCGCTCCACAAATGGTGCTCGATTACCCTGGGTATCAGCGCCCGGCGCTGACGTTGTGGACCGCGGCGGATGCGGCGACCCGTCCCCATTGGCAATTGCTGGATGCCTTCGGACCCGGCGCGCTGATGACCCGCGACAAGCTCGATGCGATCAACGCCGGGCGCAGTACGCCACAACAGCGCTCGGTAGCCGACTGCCTGGCACCGTTCGACATCGACGCCAATGGCACGGTGGTAGGGGAAGGCGGCACGGGAGTGCTGGTCACGACCTTGGATTTCGCATTACGCAATTTCCTGGACATCACCTCCATCATCGTGGGCTGGGGCCAAAGCGGTGAAGCCGGCGGCAAGGCCCATTTCGCCGGCGTCGGTTTCGGCGGCGAAAATGCGCTGATCCACGCCTATGAACTCGCCTATCGCGGCCATGGCTACGGCGTGGCCGACTTCCAGTACTTCGTCGCTCATGCGACAGGCACTCGAACCAACTCCAAGACCGACCTCACGACTGCCGCCAGCGCGCGGGCGACCGCCGCGCAGCGTCAAGGGCTCCACTCGGCCTTGCCGCCCTTGGCCGTGGGCACGCCCAAGGCCGTCGGCGACGGCCACACCATGGGTGAAACGGGACTGAAAGCCGTATCCCAGGCCCTGCAATACCTGCTGGGAAAACCAGCGGTCGGCGTACCGACCTTGCGCCATCCGGATCCCGATCTGGGTCCGGTCGCCGACTCGTTCTCGCTGACCCAGGCGCCGGTTGCAGGTAATATCGACGGCGGCGTGGTGTGCGCGACCCAGGGCTTCGGCGGCTACAATGGTGCATTGGCACTACGTGCCGCGCATGCCGATGCGTTCGCTCGCTATGCGGTCGATCCTAATGTGTTGGCTGCTTATCTGGAGCGCTGGCCGCAACTGCGCAGCCAGCGTGAGCATCAGGAGCGCTACTGGCGGCTGCGCCGGCACAGCGCCATCGACCTGGCACAGAAACACTGCTGGAAAGGACTCGACTGAGAGTGAAGCGATTACTGCCCGCCAGCGGCGCCAGCAATTTACGTAGATTCACCCCACGTACGTTCTGGATCGTCAGCCTGATGGCAGTCGGCGTTCTGGGCGCGATCGTCGCCATCCCTCAGTGGTTATCCAAGCAGGCGCGACTGGAAGTACTGCGTTCGCACGTCGCGCAAGTCGCGCAACTGGCGGCAAGCGTCGTCGATGGTGATCTTCATCGCCAATTGCTGGATCCCGCCAACTACACTCCTGAGCTCTACGAGCGCACGCTGGCGCCACTGGTTCGGTTCCATTCGGCCGCACCCGATATTTTCTACGTCTACACCATGATGGAGATCGACGGCAACAGCCACTTTGTCGTCGATACCGCAGCCTCCAGCAAGCTCGTCACGCGTCACGCACTGCGCCCCTCACCGTACAGGCAGCAGTTCGAACCACTGGTCGAAGAACCGGATCCGAATTATCTGCAACGGATCGCCGCCGGCGAGACATATGTCTATCCGACATTCCAACGCGACGACTACGGCATCTTTCTTTCGGGCCATACCCCGATCTACGACAGCCAAGGCCGCTACAGCGGCTTCGTCGGCGTGGACTTCGACATCGGCTACTACCTCGCCCAGGAGGCGAGTTTCAGAGCCATATCGATCGGTACACTGTGTGCGGCGGTGCTGATGGCCTTGCTGATCGGCTATCTTGCCGCCCGCTTTCACTACGACGTCAGCCATCGCATCCAGGAACAGTACCACCTGTCGATGCGCGACGAACTGACTCAACTGTTGAATCGGCGCGGCGCCTTGGCCGCCGTGCGCACCGCACTGACGTTTCAGGCCTCAAGCTATGCGGTCATCCTGGTCGACGTGGACGATCTGAAGGGCATCAACGATTGCCATGGCCACGCATCGGGCGACGAATTCCTGTGCCAGGTGGCGGAGGCAATGCGCGCCAGCGTGCGCGAGACGGATATCTGCGCCCGCCTGGGTGGCGATGAATTCCTGATCTTCGCCTCGGGCTGCGACCTTGATGCGGCAACCGAAATCGCCCGCAGGATCCTCAGCAAGGTGTACGCCGACGATCCTACGCCAAGCCGTACGCATTTCGGCGTCTCGATCGGTATCGACATCTCGCGCACGTCGGACGAGGACTTCGGGACGATGTATGGCCGCGCCGACGAGGCCTTGTACAAGGCCAAGGACGCCGGCAGGAATCGCTACGTGATCTTTGATCCGCATGCCACCGCGTGACGACCCGGATCCAGCGCGAGCGGCTGCGCCGCTCGCAAAGCAGTCCAGCTTGTAGTACTGCAGACTTCCTGCAGAAGGTGCGCGGCGCGGGCTATGCGATAAGGCACCACTGCCGGCGTCGCTGACTATCGCAGCAACGAACGAAGCGTATCAGGAAGCGCTCCAGCGCTCGCGGCACAGCGCCACGAAACGCACGCCAGCCTGGGACAGCGGCTGATGCCGCAGATGATAGACACCAACCTGGCGATCGATATTGGAAAACGGGAGCCCTTCGATCGGCTCCAGTTCGCTGGGCATATTGGAGACCAGATCCGAAACGTACGTCACCCCCTTGCCCTCCGCCACCAGCGCCAGCCGCAGATCCATGTGGCTGACCTCCCACACGGAAGCGAAGGCGTTGCGCAGCCGATCGCCTCCGGGACGCCGCGTAAGTTCGTCCACATAGGAGGTCACCAGCGGCAAGGTACGCAATGTCGCCTGTGCGTCGCGGCGCAGTGCCGAGCGACTGGCATGATTGCGCGCGATCATGAGGCGCCGCGTCTCGGAAAAGCAGGAGTACACCGCGAAATAATCCGGCATGGTGTGCTGCAGTGGACCGAAACCCAGCTCCCATCGGCCATCGGACACGCCATGCACGATCTCGCGACTGGGAGCGACCACGACCTTGAAGCGCGTCAGGGGATTGCGTTCGGAGAATTCCCTGAGCAAATCGATCCCGAAACGCTCGTTCACCGGTGCCGACAAGGCCAAGGACAAGGTGGACAAGGCGCCGCTCTTGATCTGTGCAATATCGGCCAGTGTCTCGCGCTCTTCGTTGATGACGGTTTCGGCGAAGCGCAGCAGGCGAATGCCGGCCTCCGTCAACTGCGGCGGGTTGCCACGGCGCAGCAGCACGGCACCGAGCCGATGCTCCAGGTTCGCAATGGCCTGGCTGACCGCCGATTGCGACAGTTCGAGACGCTCCGCGGCGCGGCTGAAGCCGCCCGCCTCGACAACTGCGTGAAAGCAGCGAATTTCGTTGCGCTCTATATGCATGACTGGAGATTGTCGCGCCCTGGCCCGCGGTTGCAAGGGCAGTGAAGGAATTCTCTGTCAGTCGCCCACGACTGTCGATACCTACATGAACCGATGCTCCCATCGCACCGCATGTCTGCGCGCCGCCGGCACGAGCTTCCAACCATGCTGCGTCACCACCCACGTGGTGCCTTGCGGAACCAGGCTGGCGGCAGATTCGATTTCATCGATCTGATCGGCAGGCAGTCGCAGTGGAATATCCAATGTGCCGAACAGGCTGACATTGGGATCGAACGCCGCCCAGTCGATACTGGCGGTGATGATCGCAGCGGACGACAGCGCCTGCATGGCAGCCTTCAGGCTGTCGTTGTTGATGGCAATGCGTCCGTTCAGCAGCGGCACGATACTCTCGCCGTGGCCGGTGACGGCCTCCGAGGTGAAAGTGGAGGCTGGATCGAACAGCAGCGCGCCGGAAGATCCGCTATACCCTTTCAACAGCAGCGAGGAAGATGAGCCCGTGTAGTTGATGCGCGGTGTACTGGTCTGGACTCCGCCGGCAATGGGAACGATCAGGAATATGGAACGGCCGACGCCGCCGGGAGTCGCGATGCCAAAGGGATTGCTGACGGTGCCGATCTCCCCCGATCCCCCATCCAGGCCGCCGGCACGAATCTCCACCGCCGAGGCGCTCACATTGCTGGTGCCGGAGGCGGGGTTGAGCACGCTATAGACATTCCCTGCTGCGGTGATGAGCGCACGTCCCGCCCCGGCGTCCAGAACGCCCAGCCTGGCATCGCCATCGCTCGCGGTATAGCTGATGTCGCCGCCACCGGAAATCGTCACACCGTCCGCCTGCATGTCGATGCTGCGGGCCAGTATGTCAATGGCATGACCGCCCGCACCGGTGAGCGCGCCGACCTGCCTCAGGGCACCACCCGTCGTCAGATCGATACGCCCGGCCGCCGCGATCCCGCTCAAGGTCAGGCCATTTGTTTCGGCAACGAACAAGCCGCCTGCGGTGGTGCTGGCGCTCAGCGTGTCCACGGCAATATTCAGCGGATTGTCCTCGCTGCCGATCGAGCGGGCGGTCAAGGTCGCATGCCCCGCCGTCAGGCTGGTCGCCGTATGGTCTGTGATGTCGCCATTGGCCGCCGTAATCGTTGCCGTGCCGGTACCGGCATCGACCGTTCCGAGTGTAATGCTGCCCGTATCGCTGGTAATGGAAATGGAGCCGGCGGTAATCGTGCCGACATTCAGATCGTTGGCGGTATGCAACACCACCACGCCGGTTCCGCTGCTCAAGCCCGGCACGGTCAGGGCATCGCCCGCCGTCAGGTTGACGATGCCGTTGTTGGATTCTATCTCTCCGACCACGGCCAAGGAGCCGGCACCACCGGCGGCCAGGTTCACTGCTCCGCCTTGCGTCACCAAGGTCTGGACGATGATATTGCCGTCGACCGTGCGCAGGTCCACCTGACTGTCGGTACCGGCCGAGCGAACGTCGGCCAGAACGACGCTGTCTTGCTCATCGATATGGACGCCTCCGGCGCTTGCCGTCGCCGACAAGCCGGCCGCGGCGGTGCCGAGGCGTCGCTCCGCGGTACCGATCCGGGTCGCTGCCAGCGTCACGTTTTCTCCAACCACTCTGGTGGCATCGTTGCCGTCATCGATGATGGCGCCGGCCGCCCTCAGGAATACGTCGCTTCCCGCTGCGGCCACGATGCCGGCCAACTCGATATCGTCGGCTTCGCCGATGTAGATTCCTCCGGCGGAGGTTTCGGCGCTCAAGGAGCTCACCTGAACACCGATCTCGCCGTTCGAGCCCGCCGCGCCGATCGAGGCGGCGGATAGACGCAGCGCCCCGGCGCTGATCCGGGTAGCGTCGTCGCCGTCGTCGACCATCGCGCCGCTGGCGCTGATCGCGACCTCGTTGCCAGCGCCGCTGGCGTTGATGCGGCCAAGCTCGATGTCTCCTTGCTGGTCGATGAAGATGCCACCCGCGGATGCATCGGCCGTCAAGCGATCGACCGCGGTATCGATTCCATTGCCCGGTGCACCGATGGCCGATCCCGACAAGACGGCATTGCCAGCGCTCAGGCGCGTTTGTGCATCGCCGTCGTCGGTGATGCTACCAGCCGCATGCACCACCAGCGCGCTGGCCACGACCGATCGCAATTGAATCGAACCCGCTGCGTTCACATACAGCCCCTCCGCTGCATGCGCGCCCAGGGTTTCCAGTTCGACGTCCAATCGATTGCCCGCGGAACCGATCCGAGCAGCGGCCAAATCCGCATCGCGGGCAAAGAGGTAGGTTGCGCCATCGCCGGCATCCTCGATCGCGCCGCCGCCACGTGCCGACAAGGTGACCCTCTGGTCGCTGCGTATCGCGCCCAGCAAGGTAATATTGCCAGCCACCGCCGCATCCGCCCCCGCCGCATCGGCACCTGCCGTCAAGCTCAACGAGCCGCCCGCCCGCAGTCCGTCGACCGTGATGCTGCCGCTCGCTGCTGCGATGTCGATCAGGCCGGCGCGCGCCTCGCCGCTCACACTCAGGTCCCCCTGGTGCGAAATGAACACCGGACCCGTATCGGCGAGCAGGAAAATCGCATTCGCCGCGGTATCGAGCCGTCCGCCTGCGGTGCCCTCGGCATTCCCTATCCCTGCGCTGGCCTGCAAGGACAGGGTGTTCCCGGCCGTGACTCGCGTCATGCCATCGACGTCTCCGTCATCGAAAATATTGGCAGCTCGAATCGAAAGGTCGCCTCCGACCGTGATGCTGCCGAGCGTGATGTCCGCGGCGGATCCCGCGCCTTCGACGACAGTCAGATTTGACCCGTTTCCGATCACGGCATCCAGCAATTCGACATCGGTATTCAAAGTGACGTGGCCACCCTGGGCGCCGGAGTCGAAGATCAGATGGCTCGCACTGAGATCGAACTGCCGCTGCGCAGTATCGATGTCATGGCCGCCACGCAACAACAGCGTGCCCAAGGAGCCGGATATCAGGTCGGATTGCTGCCCGCTCATGTACAGCGTCCCATCGGCACTGAAGCCTGCTTCGGCGAAGCCGGCCAGCGCAGCGTCGAATGCATCGAGCCGCAGATCGCCGGCCGACTGAAGCAGCAGTCGACCGGATCCACCGGCGGAAATCTGCGCGCTGCCTGCCACGGGATGGCTGTCGCCGATCAGCTCCAGGTTGATCTGCCCGCCAGTGCTGGCGACCTGTGCGCTCAACGCACCGCCACGCGTATCGATCGCAATGGGGGCGCCTTGACGGGTGCGCAGATCGGTAACGGTACCGATGTGATTGAGTGCCTGCAGCTGCACGCCGCCCGCGGCGCTGGTGATCGATGCCGCATCCGCGGCCGCGGCATCGTCCAGAATGGAACCGGCTGCCGCCCGGATCCACACCGGCCCGCCGGCGCCGATCTGACGAATGTTGAGATCGCCAGCGGTCTGATCCAGGTAAACCCCGCCGCCTTGCGCATCCGCGGATACGGTGTCCACCTGCAGATCCAGGGCGCCGCCGGCACCCGCCTGCCCGATTCCTCCCGCAGCCTGCAGTGCCAGACTGCGGGTCACGATCTGCGAGCCGACGCCATCGACGTTGTCATCGAGCAGGCTGCCACCGGTGGAGCTGAGCGACACCCCCTCCCCGGCACGGACATCGGACACGAGGATATCGCCATCGTTGACCAGATCGATGATTCCACCACTACCGGCAACGATGCGCTCCAGCGTCAGGGAAGATGCGATGCCGCTCGCACCGTTGACAAAAACGTTGCCGCCACTGTCCGCACTGATTTGCCCATCTGGCGCGATGAGCGACAAAGGTATCGCCGCACTGCCGATGTCGCCCGCGGCGTCCAGGATCAAGCGCTGGGTCGTGATGCTCGTGCCCGCGAGCGCCGCGATCGCGCCGCTTGATGAAAGCGAAACACTCTGGCCGGCGCCGGTCCGGATATCGCCCACAAGGCTATCGCTGTTTTCCGCGATGACAATGCTCGCCGCCGCATTCGTTGTATCGCTGGCATCGCGAATCGCTGCGTGTACCGAGCCGAAGTCGTTGCTGCCGCCCAGGACGATCGCTGCGCCGTCATCGTTCAGCGTCCTGAAGCGGGCGGCCCCGGCTACGTTCAGCGCCCCGGATTGGGTGATCGCCCCACCCGCCAGGATATCCAGATCGCCATCGATCGTGAGCGCGTTCAGCTCCAATGCAGTCGAATCGCGCAAGGTGACGTTCTGAATGCCGCCGCTGCTGGCGATATCGACGCTGCCACCAAAGGCGTTGCCGGCGCCATCGAGCAGGATCGATGCGCCGTCGCCGACACGGAAACTCGACACGCCCGCCACGACCAGTGCACCCGATTGGGTGATGCCGGCAGTGGCGGCTGCCGTCAGGTCGCCGTCGATGCTCAACGCCTGCAGGTCCAGGGCAGTCGTGTCGCGCAGGCTGAGATGC
>JBEBRC010000112.1:0-11068 GCA_040395055.1 Steroidobacter denitrificans | reverse complement strand
AAGGCAATCCTGAAACGGAGCCTGGGCCTGTGACGTCCATGCGGCGGTTCCACTCGTGCGCAGCGCTGCTTTGCAGGACCCTGGTACCGGCCGCGATCCTGTACGGGATGCTGCTGCCCGGCCTGTCGTTCGCGGCGGGCATTCCTGCTCTCACGGTGACGGATGCAGCGGATGGAGGGCAGCAGTATTCGCTCACCCTGCAGATCCTGATTCTGATGACGGCAGTGACGATGTTGCCGGGGATCGTGTTGATGATGACTGCGTTCACTCGCATCGTCATCGTACTGGCCATTCTGCGTCAGGCGCTTGGCGCCGGCCAGGCGCCACCGAATCAGGTCCTGGTCGGCCTGTCGCTGTTCCTGACCTTGTTCGTCATGGGGCCGGTCGTGGACCGCATCAATACCGAGGCGCTGCAGCCCTACATGGCCGGCTCGATGGAGGCCACCGTCGCGCTGGAGCACGGCGCCCAGCCGTTGAAGCAATTCATGCTGGACCAGACGCGCGAGAGCGACATCGCAACCTTCGTGCGCATCGCAGGCGGGCAAGGCTTCGACAGGCCCGAGGACGTTCCCTTGCGCATCCTGGTGCCGGCGTTCGCGACCAGCGAACTCAAAACGGCATTCCAGATCGGGTTTCTGATCTTTATTCCATTCGTGATCATCGACCTGGTCGTGGCCAGCGTGCTGATGTCGATGGGCATGATGATGCTGTCCCCCGTCCTGATATCGATGCCGTTCAAGATCATGCTGTTCGTGCTGGTCGACGGCTGGAGTCTCACCATGGGCACGTTGGCGGCGAGTTTCTACACATGACGCCCGAACTGGTCATGACCATCGGCCAGCGCGCACTGGAGATCACGATCCTGCTGGCCGCGCCGCTGTTGCTCGCCGCCCTGGCGATAGGCCTGCTGGTCGGTGTATTCCAGGCGGCGACCCAGATCAACGAGATGACCTTGTCGTTCATCCCCAAGTTGATCGGTATGGCGGCCACCTTGCTGATCGCCGGCCCGTGGATGCTGAAGCTGGTGGTCGGCTATACGCGCGAGCTGTTCGAGAGCATTCCCGGACTGATCGGCTGATGCTGGAACTGACCAGTGGACAACTGGAGGCCTGGCTGGCGCAGTACATCTGGCCGTTCATCCGTATCGGCGCCTGCTTCATGGCGGCGCCGGTGTTCGGTGCGCGATTCGTGCCGCCGCGGGTGCGCTTGCTGCTGGCCGGCGCCGTGACCTTGATCGTGGCGCCGCTGGCGCCTGTGCCCCAGGTCTCGCCGTTCTCCGTCCCCGGCGCCATGGTCACGATCCAGCAGATCCTGGTCGGTGCGGCGACGGGCTTCGTCCTGCAGCTGGTCTTCGATGCGCTGATTCTCGGCGGACAGCTGTTGTCGAACACGATGGGGCTGGGATTCGCATTCAATGTGGATCCGCAGCGGGGCGTGAACACGCCGGTGGTCGGGCAGCTGTACATGCTGCTGGTAACCCTGACGTTCCTGGCGCTGAATGGCCATTTGGCGTTGATCGAGGTTCTGGTGCAGGGGTTGACGGCGCTACCGGTCGCCGCCGGCGGATTCGATACCGAGGCGGCATGGAGCATCGTGGCCTGGGGCGGGCAACTGTTCGCCGGCGCGCTGACGGTGGCGCTGCCGGGAATGACCGCGTTGCTGGTCACGAACCTGGCATTCGGGGTGATGAGCCGCGCCGCGCCGACCCTGAATCTATTTGCCGTAGGCTTCCCGGTGACCTTGATCGCCGGTCTGGTGATCATCTACGTCGGATTGCCGGGAGTGATGACGAGCTTCGGCACCGCGTTGGATGGCGCCTTCCAGGTGCTGCGCGCCTTGTCGCGGATCGATTAGTGGATCGCTGCCATGGCCGATGAAAGCGCCCAGGAACGTACCGAACAGGCGACGCCGAAGCGCCTGGAGGATGCCCGGCGCAAAGGGCAGATTCCGCGCTCGCGGGATTTGAGCGCCGCGGCCGTTACCTTGGCGGCGGGCCTGACGCTTTATCTGTCGGGGGCGCAGATATCCGGGCAGTTCACCGGCCTGATGCGGCGCAGCCTGTCGCTGTCGCGCGAGCAGGCCACCGACCTTTCCTACCTGCTGCCGGCATTGAGTTCCACCGCCATGGAAGGCCTGTGGGCGTGCGCGCCGGTGCTGGGCATCGTGGTACTGGCGGCATTGATCGCCCCGCTTGCCCTCGGGGGCTGGAATTTCAGCAGCCAGGCATTGGCGCCGAAGTTCAATCGCTTGAATCCCATCGAAGGCATCAAACGCATGTTTTCCATGCGCGCGGTGGTGGAACTGGGCAAGGCGCTGGCGAAATTCGCGGTGGTGGCGCTGGTGGCGGTGATCGTACTGTGGAACGACGCGCCCAACATGCTGGCCCTGGGCAGCGAGCCGTTGTCGCAGGCGATCGCCCATGCACTTCAAGTGGCGGGCCAGGCGCTGCTGGCGATCACCAGCGGCTTGCTCATGATTGCCGCCTTCGACGTGCCATGGCAGCTGTGGCAGCACGCGAAGCAGTTGCGCATGAGCCGCCAGGAGATTCGCGAGGAGCACAAGGAAAGCGAAGGGTCGCCCGAGATCAAGGGCCGAATCCGGCAGTTGCAGCAGCAGATTGCCAGCCAGCGCATGATGCAGGATGTGCCGACGGCCGATGTCGTGATCACCAACCCGACTCACTTCGCGGTGGCGCTGCGTTATGACGAGCAGCGCATGCGCGCCCCGGTCGTGGTGGCGAAGGGCGCCGACCTGGTGGCGGCTCGTATTCGCGAACTGGCGGCCGAACATTCGATTCCCTTGTTCGAGGCGCCGCCCCTTGCACGCGCGCTGCATCGTGGCGTCGAGATCGGCGCGGAGGTGCCCGCCTCCTTGTATGTGGCGGTGGCGCAAGTGCTGAGCTACATATTCCAGCTGCGGATGGCGCAAAAATCCGGCCAACAGCCGCCGCCTCGCCCCACCGTCGAGGTCGCGGAGTAACCCTGCGGGCGTCATTGCCAAAGTGTGAAGCAATTCCGTCGTGCGAGCGCTGCCGTGGCTCGGGAGTTGCAGCAGTCCCGTAGCGTCAAGGCACCGACACGGTGCGACGGAACACTCAGCCTGATCACTACGTACAAATGGCCGCTGCGATAACAACACTGGATCTGCGTTCACTGCTGCGCTGTGGCATCGGCGTGCCGATCGGCGTGCTGGCGGCGCTGGCCATGGTCATCCTGCCACTGCCGCCGCTGGCGCTGGATGTGTTGTTCACATTCAACATCGCGCTGTCGATCATCGTGGTGATGGCGGTGTTCTACGTTGCCCGTCCGCTGGACTTCGGCATGTTCCCCACTGTGCTGCTGCTGGCAACCTTGCTGCGGCTGGCGCTGAACGTGGCTTCCACGCGGGTAGTGTTGCTGCACGGTCATACCGGCAGCCATGCCGCCGGCAAGGTGATCGAGTCCTTCGGCGAATTCGTGATCGGGGGCAATTACGCGGTCGGCGTGATCGTATTCGCCATCCTCACGATCATCAATTTCATCGTCGTGACCAAGGGCGCCGGCCGCATCTCCGAGGTGACCGCGCGCTTCACACTGGATGCCATGCCCGGCAAGCAGATGGCGATCGACGCGGATATGAATGCGGGCCTCATCACCCAGGACGAAGCGCGCGTGCGCCGCAGCGAAGTACGCGCCGAAGCCGACTTCTACGGTTCCATGGACGGCGCCAGCAAATTCGTGCGCGGCGATGCGACGGCGGGCATCCTGATCCTGGTCATCAACATGCTGGGCGGTATCTGCATCGGTACCATGGCGCATGACATGTCGTTCGGCGAAGCGGCGCGCGTCTACACCCTGCTGTCGATCGGTGACGGCCTGGTGGCGCAGATTCCCGCCCTGCTGCTGTCGACCGCGGTCGCGATCATCGTCACGCGCATGTCGCGCTCGCAGGACATGGGAGGCGAGCTGGTGCAGCAGCTGCTCGGGCAGCCGCGCGCGTTGGCGATCGCAGCAGGGCTGCTGTGCACGATGGGACTGATTCCAGGGATGCCCAACCTGGCGTTTCTGGCGATGGCGGCGCTTTGCGGTGCGGGCGCGTGGGCGCTGCACCGGCGTGCTCAGGTCGAGCCGGAGGAAATCGAGGAGCCGCCCGCGGCGTCCGCGCCTGCGTCCGAGTCGCGCGAACTGACCTGGGACGACGTGCAGCCGGTGGACATCATTGGCCTGGAAGTCGGCTATCGGCTGGTGCCGCTGGTCGACAAGTCGCAGGGCGGCGACCTGCTGGCCCGCATTCGCGGCGTGCGACGCAAGCTGACGCAGGACCTGGGCTTCCTGGTCCAGGCCGTGCATATCCGCGACAACCTCGATCTCTCGCCCAATGCCTATCGCATCAACCTGGCCGGCGTCCCGGTCGGCGAGGGCATGATCTACCCCGATCGCGAACTGGCGATCAATCCCGGAAAGGTATTCGGCAAGCTGGCAGGAATCGAAACCCAGGACCCTGCTTTCGGCATGGATGCCATCTGGATCGAACCTGCGCTGCGCGACCAGGCGCAGACGCTCGGCTACACGGTCGTGGATGCCGGCACGGTGATCGCGACTCACTTGAGCCACGTGATCCAGACACATGCCCACGAACTGCTCGGACACGAGGAGGTGCAGCAGCTGCTCAACGGCCTGGCAAAGAGCGCGCCGAAACTGGTCGAGGATTTGACGCCGCGCCTGCTGCCCCTGGGGACGGTGGTGCGTACGCTGCAAAGCTTGCTCGCCGAGCGGGTTCCGATACGCAACATGCGCAGCATCGTCGAGACCTTGGCCGAACATGCGGCCAACACCCAGGACCCGCAGCAGCTGCAGGCCCATGTGCGCGTGGCATTGGGGCGCCAGATCGTGCAGGACATTGCCGGAATGTCGACCGAGTTGCCGGTGATCACGCTCGAGCCGGAGCTGGAGCAGTTGCTGAGCAATTCCCTGGGTGGCAGCAGCAACGCGGTGACGCCGGGGCTCGAGCCGGGCCTCGCTGAGCGCATGCAAAAGCGCCTGGCCGAGGCGGCGCAGCGCCAGGAACTCACCGGCGAGCCGGCAGTGCTCCTGGTGCCGCCGCAATTGCGCCAGACGTTGGCGCGCTTCATGCGTTCGATCGTTCCGGGCATGCACGTCCTGGCATGGAACGAAATACCTGACAACCGCAAGGTGAGATTGGTGACGGCGGTGGGCCGATGAGCAAACAATCATGAAGATCAAGCACTATCACGCCGCCGACATGCGGCAGGCGCTGCGCCAGGTGAAGGCGGCACAGGGGCCGGACGCGGTGATCCTGTCCAGCCGCAGAGTCGGTGGCGGCGTCGAGGTCGTGGCGGCCATCGACTACGACGCGGCGGTGGCGCCGGACCAGGCGGGCCAGGCCGGCGCCTCGCAGTGGGCGCCGCAACCCACGCACGATCCGGCGGCGGATGACTATGCCGCCCTGGCGAGACGATTGGCGTCGTCCGGCGAAGGCGCGCCCGGCCTGCAGGTCGAGGTCAATGAAGAGCTGCGTTCCTTGCGCCGCATGCTGGAGACCCAGTTGGCGACCTTGGCCTGGAACGATCTGTCGCGCCGCGCCCCGATCCAGGCCGAACTATTGAAGCAGCTCACCGAGTTGGGCATTGCGCACGATCTTGCCGGGGAACTTGTGAGCCAGCTGCCGTCGCGTCTGGAGTTGGCCGAGGCGCACCGGCTGGCGCTGGCCCTGATGTCGCGGCGCATCGCGGTGGTGCAGGAGCGTTGGATGGACAGCGGCGGCATGGTGGCGCTGGTCGGCGCCACCGGCGTGGGTAAGACCACGCTGCTGGCGAAACTGGCGGCGCGATGGGTGCTGCGGCATGGACCCCGCGAGATTGCCCTGGTGTCCACCGATGCGGTGCGCATCGGTGCTCAAGAGCAGATTCATGCGCTCGGCAGACTGCTGGGCGTGCCGGCCTACACCCCCGGCGGCCCGCAGGAACTGGTCGAACTGCTGCGCCACCTGGCATCGATGCGCCTGGTACTGATCGATACCGCCGGCCTGAGCCAGCGCGACCCGCGACTGGCCGACGAACTGTCGTACCTGTCCGGCGCCGGCGATCGCATCGAGATCTCGCTGGTGCTCAGCGCCGCTGCCCAGGCGGGAGCGATCGAGGAAACCATGGAGCAGTTCGCCGCTGCCCGGCCCGCAAGCTGTGTGCTGACCAAGATCGATGAGGCGACGAGCCTGGGCGGCGTGCTATCGGCCTTGATGAGAACGAGGCTGCCGCTGGCCTACGTCAGCGATGGCCAGCGCGTGCCTGAGGATTTGCATCCTGCACGTGCTCATCGATTGATCGCGCGTGCAGTGGAGCTGTCGCGCCAGGCAGGCGCCGTCGCTGATGAAGACTTGTTGTGCCGCCGTTTCGGCTCGGTGGCGCACGCGCTGGCGTGAGCGCATTGGATGTCCGAAAAGGTCGATTGGCAGGGTGAATTGGCAAGGTGAATTGGATGGAAACATTGCAGATTTCGAGCTTGCGCCGCGGCGCCAGTCCTGGGCCGGTGCAAGTCATCGCTGTCACCGGCGGCAAGGGCGGCGTCGGCAAGACCAGCGTCGCGATCAATCTGGCGACCACGCTGGCGTCGCTCGGCCGCCGTGTCATGTTGCTGGATGGCGACCTTGGATTGGCGAACGTCGACGTGTTCCTGGGTTTGTCGCCGCACTATACGATGGCGCACGTGCTGTCCGGGGAGCGCACGCTGGAGGAGATCATTCTGGATTCTCCGCATGGGGTGCAAGTGGTGCCCGGGGCCTCCGGAGTGGCGGACCTGGCGAATCTTTCCGCCGCCAGCCACCTGGGGCTGGTACAGGCCTTCAGTGCCTTGAGCACGCGCGTCGACACCCTGATCGTGGATACCGCCGCGGGTATCGCGCACAGTGTGGTGCAGTTCTCGCAAGCGGCGCAGCACGTGCTGCTCGTGGTCTGCGACGAGCCCGCCTCGATGACCGACGCCTATGCGCTGGTGAAGGTCCTGAGTCGCCATCACGGCGTGACCAGGTTCCAAGTACTGGCGAACATGGCGCGCGCGCCGCAGGAGGGCGCCGGGTTGTTCGACAAGTTGCAGCGGGTGACCGGCCGCTTCCTGGATGTCACGCTCGAGTATGTCGGCGAAATCCCGGATGACCCCTATCTGCGGCGTGCGATTCGTGAACAGCGTCCGGTCGTTGCCGCTTTTCCCGCATGTCCGGCGGCACGCGCATTCAAGAAATTGGCACTCAAGGCCGATAAGTGGCCCATACCGGATTGCCCGCGGGGGAACCTCGAGTTCTTCGTGGAGAGACTGGTGAGACGGCCCCAGCCTCGGCTTGAGGTCGTGCGATGAGCGTGCGTGCGTACCAGGTCCGTTCTGCCGTGGCGGGTAGCAGCGAAGCGCTGGTGCAGCGCCATGCGGAGCTGGTGAAGCGTATCGCCTTCCACCTGGCCGGCAAATTGCCGCCGTCGGTGGAAGTGTCGGACCTCATCCAGGCGGGCATGATCGGCCTGCTGGAAGCGGCGTCCAACTACGTGGCCGACCGCGGCGCGAGCTTTGAAACGTATGCCGGTATTCGTATCCGCGGCGCGATGCTCGATGCCTTGCGCAAGCTCGACTGGGCGCCGCGCTCGGTCCATCGCAAGGCGCGTGCCGCCGCGGCAGCGATACATGAGCTCGAAGCCGAGCTTGGCCGTGAAGCGAGCGACACCGAAGTAGCGCAGCGCATGGAGGTGCCGCTCGAGGAGTATCACAAGATCACGCGCGATGCGGCCATTTGCCGCGTTGCGAGCCTGGATGATGCCACTGGCGACGAGGACTCGCTGCTGGGAAGGATCGAGGACGAAAATGCCGACCCGTTGCTGGATGCGACGGAGCATGGGTTCCGCAAGGCGCTGGCGAGGGCGATCGGCGAACTGCCGGAGCGCGAACGACTGGTGATGTCCATGTACTACGACGACGAATTGAATCTCAAGGAGATCGGCGTGGTGCTGAAAGTAACGGAGTCCCGGGTCTGCCAGTTGCATGGCCAGGCGCTGGTGCGCTTGAAATCGCGGTTGGCGGACTGGCGGGACCAGGTCGGGAGTCGGGCCTAGATGGCTCGTGGCGGATGCCGTCCGGGTCGGGACGGTGAATGGCAGCAGGAGGTCTGGACGTGAGCAAAGACATGAGATTTCTGGTGGTGGATGACTTCTCGACGATGCGCCGCATCATCAAGAACCTGCTGAACGACCTGGGCTATGCGAACGTCACGGAGGCCGATGACGGACAGACCGCATTGCCTTTGCTGCGCACCGGTCAATTCGACTTCCTGGTAACCGACTGGAACATGCCGGGCATGCCGGGGCTGGACTTGCTCAAGGCGGTGCGTGCCGATTCGAAGCTGTCCAAGCTTCCGGTCCTGATGCTCACCGCCGAGGCCAAGCGGGAGCAAATCATCGAGGCTGCCCAGGCCGGGGTCAACGGCTACGTGATCAAGCCCTTCACCGCCATCACGCTCAAAGAGAAGATCGACAAGATCCTCGAGCAGCGCGCCGCATGAAGCCGGGAAGCGACGCTTTGCGCAATGAGTACGGCGCCCGCATCGCCGCGCTCAGCGATGCCCTGGAAATGGGCGATGAGCCGGAGTTCCTGGCGCAGCTCGACATGCTGGTGAAACATCGCGAGCACACGCTTTTCAACGAGCTGCGAAAACTGACTGGCGACCTGCAATCGGCGCTGCACCGTTTTCGCATCGATTCGCGTTTGATGGACCTGGCCGAGAAGGATGTGCCCGATGCGCGCCATCGGCTCGACCATGTGTTGAAGCTGACCGACGAGGCGGCGCACCGCACGATGGACCTGGTGGAGCAGTCCGGCCCCCTGGCCGAGCGAATCGCCCGCGAGGCGGCCGCCATCACGGTGTCGTGGCAGCGATTTCGCGCGCGCCGGATAGCGGTCGCCGAATTCCACAGCATGACCGAACGCATGGATGGATTCCTGCAAACGGCCTGCACGGACATGGAAGCGGTGCGCGGCAATCTCTCCGAAGTGCTGCTGGCACAGGGCTATCAGGACTTGTCGGGACAGATCATACGCGGCGTCATGAAGCTGGTCGGCGAGCTGGAGCTGGCGCTGGGCAACCTGGTACAGCTATCCAGGACGACTGCGCCGGCGCCGGCGGTATCGGACGAAACGCGCCGGGGATTCGGTCCCGCCATTCCAGGCATCGATGTCGGGCCGGCGGTCAATGGACAGCAAGACGTCGATGCGCTGCTGTCCGGGCTTGGGGTGTAAGCGCGCATGGATATTCTGAGTCTCCTCGGTCTTGCCCTGGCCGTGATAGCGATCCTGGTCGGATCGGTGCTCAAGGGCGCTGGTCTGCAGGCGCTGGTGTCGGCCGCCGCCTTCATGATCGTGATGGTGGGCACGACCGCGGCAGTGTGCCTGCAGACGCCGCTGCAGGTCATGAAGCGTGCGCTGCGGATACTGCCCTGGGTGTTCCGTCCGCCGACCATAGGGCGCCCGGATCTGGTGAAGAAGATGGTCGAGTGGAGCAACATGGCGCGCAAGCAAGGCTTGCTCGGCCTGGAGTCCATCATCGAGCACGAGTCGGATGATTTCGTGCGCAAGGGCCTGCAGCTGGTCGTGGATGGCAGCGAGCCGGAAGTGATCCGAAGCATTCTGGAAGTCGATCTTTCGGTGCGCGAGCAGGCCGATACCAGGGCGGCGAAAGTGTTCGAGGGCATGGGCATCTATGCGCCCACGCTGGGTATCATCGGTGCGGTGCTGGGGTTGATGGCGGTGATGCAGAACCTGGCCGATCCGGCGAAACTCGGTCACGGCATTGCGGCAGCGTTCGTGGCGACGATCTACGGCATCGGCTTGGCGAACCTGTTCTTCCTGCCGGCGGCCAACAAGCTCAAGGTGGCGATTCAGGCCCAGACCGAAGCACGCGAGATGGTCGTCGAGGGCATGATCTCGATCGCGCAAGGAGAGAATCCGCGCAGTATCGAGGCGAAACTGCAAGGCTACCTGCACTAGGGATCCCGTGATGGCCACTCCGCATCACAAGGGCCTTTCCCGCCAACTCTGCAGGCGGCCGACGGGCCGCCCGCGACGACTGCACGGCCCGCGCCTGCATCCACGCGGGTGCCGTTGACATGTCCCGGCGCCGCAGGCACGAGGAGCACGCCAATCACGAAGCCTGGGCGATTCCCTACGGCGATCTGGTGACCTTGCTGCTGGCCTTCTTCGTGGTCATGTACGCCATGTCCTCGGTCAACGAGGGCAAGTACCGTATTCTTTCTGATTCCCTGGTGGCCGCGTTTCGCGGTTCTCCGCGTACGTTCGAACCGATACAAGTCGGTGAGAAGCAGGTCGGCTCGGGTGCGGATATCACCATGAGCATCGTGCAGCAGGCGATGCTGGAAGGCCAGCCGCGGGAAATGCTCGAACCGGTGCCGATCCTTGCCACGGATATGGTGCGTCAGCACTCCCGCAATGCGCCCAATGCCGCCTATGATTCGGAGGCCCGGCGCAGCGAGGCGGCCTTCCTGGAGCTGGAGGCCGTGGCGCTGGAAGTGGAGCGCGCCATGGCCGACCTGATACGCGAGCAGTTGATCATCGTGCGCCGACAGGGATTGTGGGTGGAGGTCGAGATCCGCACCGACATCCTGTTTCCAAGCGGCGTCGCGACCCTGTCCAGGCAGGCAATCCATGTGCTGGAGCAGCTTGCGGCGACCTTGAAGCCGTTCCCGAACCCGATTCGCGTGGAGGGCCACACCGACAATCGGCCCATCAGCACGTCCGCATTTCCGTCGAACTGGGAGCTGTCGTCGGCGCGAGCGGCAAGCGTGGTGCATTTGTTCACTCGTCAGGGAATCTCGCCGCCGCGGCTGGCCGTCATCGGCCTGGGAGAGCATCGCCCGGCGCAATCCAATGACACGCCCGAGGGACGCAACGCCAATCGAAGAGTGCTGCTGGTCATCCTGAGCGGCGACGGCGCGCCAGAAGGCGAGTTTGCCCCGCCCAGCCAAGCGCTCGAGCCGGATCCGCAGCGCTTGCCGCAATTGCCCTTGAGTGCGGACGTATCG
>JBEBRC010000111.1:0-11243 GCA_040395055.1 Steroidobacter denitrificans | reverse complement strand
GCGGGCACGGACAGCTTCGATATGAACCTGGTCGGTACGGTCTTCGAGAATTTTGATGAGTTCCGCAAGGAGGGTATCGGCACGTGGCGATTGACCGGTGTCGCCGATCAGGACTGGACTGTCGCCGCCGGCACGTTGATCGGCGACAGCACGAGCTTCGGCGGCAACATCGACAATTCGGGCACCGTGATCTTCGATCAGTCGGCTGACGGTGAGTTCGATGGCGTGCTGTCCGGCACCGGGACGCTGATCAAGCAGAACACGGCTACGTTGCAAATGAGCGCCGAGAATACGTTCACCGGCGAGACGCAGGTAGCGGCGGGGATACTGCAAGTCGACGGCACACTCCCGAGTGCGATCAGCGTTGCCGAGGGCGGTACGCTGTCAGGCAGCGGTACGGTAGGTGCCGTGACGGTGCTTGCCGGCGGATTCGTGATGCCTGGCGGACCAGACTCGCCCTTCGGCGTGCTGACGATCGGGGGCAGCTATGCCGGCGGTGGTACGGTCATCATCAACTCGCAGCTTGGCGACGAGACTTCCGCGACGAGCCGCCTGGTGATTCAAGGAAGCACGAGTGGCAGCTCGCCGGTGTTCGTGAACAACGCCGGAGGAAGCGGTGCGCAGACCGCAGGCGATGGCATCGGAATCATCCAGGTCGATGGCGCGAGCGCGTCCGACAGCTTCCGCCTCGCGCAGCCCGTGCAGGCTGGTGCCTACGAGTACCTGCTCTATCAGGGCGGCGCATCGGACGCGAACGACTGGTATCTGCGGTCGGAGCTTATCGATCCGCAGCAGCCGCCGGTCGATCCCGAGCCGCCCGCGCCAGCCTACCGCTCGGGTGTGCCGGGGTACGTGCTCGGTCATCAGGGCAGCCTCGAGTATGGCTTCACGGCGCTGGGGAATCTGCGTGCCAGAGTCGGCGACCAGGGACGGATAGCCGGCTCCGAGGAGAGCCGTCCTACCGACGCCTGGATGCGGGTGTATGTGCACGATCTGTCGCTTGCCGGTTCGCGCTTCGAGGCGCAGAACTTGCTGATGGGGGGGCTGCATTTCGGCACCGACGTCTTGACGTACGAACTCGGCAAAGCCAGCGCACATCTTGGCGTAATGGCGAGTGTGGGTGAGAGCCGCGCCGCGCTCTTCGATCCGGAGCGTGCAACGGCAGGGCTTGCGACGCGCACCGGCGAACTCGAAATGGAGGTCAAGGGCGGCGGATTCTACTGGACACTCCACGGCAAGAGTGCCTACTTCGATGTGGCGACACAGTTCCTGCGTTATCAAAATCGCTATCAGGATCAGTTCCTCACGGCCAGCCGCCAGGATGGTTGGGGCGGCACGCTGACGGCTGAGATCGGTTCGGCATTCGTGCTGGGCAGCACGGGCTGGCAGATCGAGCCGCAGCTGCAGGTGGGATATCAGCACCTGGAGCTCGGTGAGTTTGCCGACCAGATCTCCACCGTGTCGGCAGTGAACGCCGATGCGCTGCGAGCGCGTGCGGCCCTGCAAGTGTTTCGAACGCCGGGGCGCTGGCTCGGCCTAAGCGACGCGTCGCCGTACGTGGAGCTCGGCGTGCAGAAGGACTTCAGGGATGCGGCGTCGATCACCGTAGGCGCTACGTCATTGCGTGATGAACTTCCCGACACGACGGGTGATCTGAGCGTCGGCTTCACCGGCAGCGTCCGCTCGGGGATCGAGCTGCATCTGGACCTGCGATATCAGCAGGCCACCGAGGGAGAGCGAGATGGGTTGCGCGCGAACTTCGGCTTCCGGATGACGTTTTGATCCGGTCGTGATGTCACGAAAATATTCCAGACCAAGCGGCGATGGCCCGAATCGCCTGTCCATATTGATGGAGCCATTTTGAGAATGCGTATCGGATTAGTTGCTGTGGTGGGCGTGCTTTCAATGCACGCCATGCCATGCGTCGCTCAGGCGCAAGTCCCCAGTTCGGGTGTCTACATCGCACCGACGGTGAACGCCGTCCGGACTGACAATGATAGAGGAGTAGACGATCACGCGGCATTCAGCCTGGCCGTCGGCGCGGAGGTGCACCCGCAGTGGAATGTGGAGCTGAATCTCTTTCGCGGCCGGTTCGATGCGGCGGACCGCGATGATCTGACAATGGATGCGGCCGGCGTCGACGTGCTGCGCGTCTTCCGTCGAAACGCTCGCATCGCGCCGTATCTGCTCCTGGGACTTGGCGCTCAACGCAAGGATCGAAGGATGAGCGAAACGTCCACCGATCCGTATGTGGATGCCGGCGCGGGATTGCTGGCCACGTTTCTGAGATCAGAAGATGATGGTCGCGCCGTGTCCTTGCGCCTGGATGCGCGCGCCCGCCACGACGACATGGACGAGGGCAGCCGTCTGGATTACCTGCTCGGCGTCGGCCTGCAGTACGCATTCGGGTCGGGACCCCGCCGGGCATCGGCGCCAGTACTGCCTCCAGTCTCGACTCCGGCCCCAGCACCTGTGCCGCCGCCCGATGCGGACCGGGACGGTGTCGCGGATGGCGTGGATCGTTGTCCCGATACTGCAGCGGGCGTACGCGTCGATGCGCATGGCTGCGAACTCAAGCAGGAGATCCGGCTGCCAAGTGTCACATTCGAATACGACTCGGACCGACTGCAGCCTGAAGCCCTCGCCACACTCGATCAAGCAGTTCAGACGCTGATCCTGAATCCTGACCTGCAAGTGGAGGTGGCTGGACACACCGACAGTCGTGGCTCGGACGCCTACAATCTTTCCCTGTCGCAGCGGCGCGCAGAAGCCGTGCGCCGGTATATCGTCGAGCGTGGCGCCGCCAATGTACTCACGACGCGCGGCTATGGCGAATCGGATCCGATCGCAGACAACGGTCTGGACGCCGGGAGGGCGGAGAATCGGCGCGTGGTGCTGCGGATCGTCTCCCCATAGCACCGGGGTGGGCAATCCTGGCGCCGATGTACCTCCTGGCTGAGAACTGCTGCATTGATGCACGCAACAAAACAGTCCGGCGGTGAGTTCGATTCATACCTCACGCATACGGTGGCTTGGTATGGATGCTGCGCTTGGCTTCCTGCAGTGGCCCGCCATGGTGGTGACGCTCGCCGCCGCCTGGGCGGTCGGTTCGCGTTCCAGGGCGCGCCGCGAAGTGGGCTTCTGGTTGTTCATTGCGAGCAACATATTGTGGGTGGCATGGGGAGCGGGCGAGCACGCGTGGGCACTGATCATTCTACAAGTGGGATTGTTCGCGCTGAATCTGCGTGGCGCGCGCAAGAACGAACAGCCGGCGCAATGACTTCCGCGCGGAGCTACAGAATCGGTCTGCCGCCCGTCACGGCAACCGTCGCTCCCGAGATGTAACTGGCGGCGTCGCTGGCCAGCAGGACATAGACTGGCGCGAGTTCACATGGTTGGGCGGGCCGCTTCATCGGTGTCTGTTCTCCAAAATGCCGAACCTTGTCGCTGGGCAGCGTTGAAGGGATCAATGGTGTCCAGACCGGCCCGGGCGCCACAGTGTTTGCACGAAGACCCTTGTCCGCCAGAAGCTGGGCAAGTCCTGCCGTGAAGTTCTGGATCGCGCCTTTGGTGGTCGCATAGGCGAGCAGTGTCGGATTCGGCATATCGGCGTTGATCGAGGCGGTATTGATGATGCTTCCTCCGGGTCTCATATGTTTCACCGCCGCCTTGGTGATATAGAACATGGAGGACATATTCGTTGCCAATGTCCTGTCCCATTCTTCGTCGGAAATGTCCTCGATCGATTCGAAAGCCATCTGATGCGCCGCGTTATTCACTAGCACGTCGATTCCCCCGAATGCATCGACCGTTTGGCGTACCAGTGTTCTGCAATGTTCGGCCTTCGAGATGTCGCCGCCGACAAGCAAGCATCGTACGCCGCTGGCCTCCACCAGCCGCTGCGTTTCCCGCGCGTCTTCATCCTCACTCAAGTAACTGATCGCCACGTCCGCACCTTCGCGTGCAAAGGCAAGGGCGACCGCCCGGCCAATGCCGGAATCGCCGCCAGTGATCAGCGCCTTTTTGCCTTGCAGCCGGCTCGACCCCTGGTAGCTGGTTTCGCCATAGTCTGGCTCAGGGCGCATCGATCCACTGGTTCCCGGAGGGGACTGTGGCTGATCCGGAAATGGCGGCTTTGGAAAGCTCGTTGGCGACGTCATGAAAAACCTCCTCACGTATGCGATTGAACGGCGCATTTCCTGGGAAGTTCCGTGCTGGCGCTACGGGTCAATGTCGGTGACAGCAACCCATCGAGTCCCGCGTCTGCGTCTGCAGTCGCCGCCAAGACAATTGCCACGCAATCGCCGCGCAATTGTCGCGTCTACGTCGTGCGAAATATTCACTGCATGGTAATACCCCACCTTGTACGGTGGCTGGCGCTATTCCACTACTGCTGAGGGAGATTTCGCCATGAAAGCAACCACAATTGTGCGACATTGCCTGTTGTCGGCCACAGCGATGAGTGCCGGACTGGTCGGCCAGGCCGCATTGGCAAGCGTATTCATCACCGAATTCATGTATCGCGGACTGAACGATACCAACCATGAGTTCATCGAGTTCACCAATCTTGGAGCGACCGCCGTCGACTTCACCGGCTGGCGCTACGATGACGATTCCGCCAACCCTGCCGCCGGGTTCGACCTGTCGGGTTTCGGCCTGGTCAGTTCGGGCGAGTCGGTGATCATCACGGAAATGTCGGCCAATGCGTTCCGCGACGCATGGGGTCTTTCCAGCGAGGTGAAGATTCTGGGCGGCTACGGCAACAACCTCGGTCGCGCCGACGAGATCAACCTGTTCGATGGCGCCGGCAATCTGGTCGATCGCTTGACCTATGGCGACCAGGCGATCCCAGGCACGATCCGCACCGATGCCCGCGGCGGATCTCCCATCGATTTCTATGCCTTGGGCGCAAATGACATCAGCCGCTGGCGCCTGGCACAGGTCGGCGACGATATGGGGTCCTACATGTCGGCGCTGGGTGAAGTCGGCAATCCTGGCACGACGCCCTTTGCACCGGTTCCACTGCCCGCCGCCGCGTGGTTGCTGATCTCTGGTCTGGTGGGCGTGGCCGGCATCAGTCGTCGTCAGTCTGTCGCTGCGTGAGAGTTCGCGCGAACTCAAGTATTGGGGAGATACGAATGCTTCTTCGAACTACCGCCCTGTGTCTTGCGCTCGGTGCACCCGTCTTTGCCCAGGCTGCTATCAACGCGCTCGATCTGGGCAACTACGAGTACGAGGGCATGTACAGCCTGCCTTTGGGGCCGGCATCCGAAGCCTCCGCAGTGACCTGGAACTGGGACAGTAATTCGCTGTTCGTGGTTGGCGACGAAGGCAATGCGCTGGTCGAGGTGTCGCTCACCGGGGCACAGCTCAGCGTCATGTTGCTGAGCGGCTTCGAAGATACCGAAGGGTTGACCTACATCGGTAACGGCCAGTTCATCGTGATCGAGGAGCGCATCCAGAGCGCATACCTGGTGAACTACACACCAGGCGGCGCACTGCAGCGCTCGAATGCATCCTGGGTTTCCGTGTATCCGCAGAACGCGGGCAACAGCGGTCTGGAAGGGATTTCCTATGATCGCGTCAGCGGCAACTTCGTGCTGGTCAAGGAGAACAATCCGCAGGCCGTCTACGAGGCGTCCTTGACTTTCGCGACCGGCGCCGCGGGCGGCACTGCGACGGTCGGCCAGCTGTTCGACCCGACTGGCCTGGGCGTTTCCGACCTCTCGGACGTGCAACTGCTCTCGGGCGTGGTGACGCCCGGGTTCGAGGATGCCGACAATCTGCTGATCTTCAGCCAGGAGTCGAGCGTGCTGCTCGAGGTCGATCGCGCCGGCAGTGTGTTGAGCATGTTCAGTCTCGCCGACCGTACGCGTAACGCGGAAGGCGTGACGATCGACGCCGACGGCACGATCTACATCGTGGACGAAGGTCCGTTCCTGCACGTGCTGAAGCCGCTGCCGGTGCCGCTGCCGGCGACTGCCTGGTTGATGGTGTCGGGCCTGGCCGGACTGGCCGGCGTTGCCCGCCGCAAGAAGCGGGTGGCGTGAGGGTTTGATGAGCGATGGCTGGCGGGCAGTCAGTCTGCCCGCCAGCCCGGGCATTCACAATGTCCGTGACTGCAGCGGTCAGTAACCGACAGTGAAGCGCTGCCTGGAATGCTTTGGTGTCTCCAGTTCGTCGACGAAGGCAATCGCGAAATCCTCCATCGAGATCCAGCTTTTGCCGTTCGCATCGCTGAGCAACTGGTCGCCGCCGAGACGGAACGTTCCGGTTCGCTCGCCGGGCGCGAACTCGGCAGAGGGCGACAGGTAGGTCCAGTCGAGATCCTGCTCCTCGCGCAGGACGTGAAGGAACTTGCGTCCGGCGTCCGCCTCCGGCTTGTAAGCCTCGGGGAAGCCCGGCGCATCGAAAAGTGATAGGCCGGGAGCGACTTCCAGGCTGGCGGCCCCACCGACCACCATCAGCCGATGCACGTCGGCCTGCTTCACTGCGGCGATCAGTGCCTTCGGGTCCGATGACTGAAAGCGCATGGCACTGATGACGACGTCATGGCCTGCCAGTAGCGGGGCGAGTTGCGCCGGCCGAGTGGCATCAGCAGTCTTCAGCACGACCTTGGGTCCGCTCGCCAGTTTCTTGGTGTCGCGCGCGATGCCCGTGACGCTGTAACCGCGGTCGAGCAGTTCCCTCAGCAGACGCGAGCCTGCGCGGCCGCTGGCTCCGATCAGTGCAATATTCATCTCGGTCTTCCTCCATCGGCGTTCGTCACACCCGTACGGCGGTCAGGCGCGTGGGCGTAGTCCGGAAAGACGCGAAGGGCGGTAGTCCCATCGTGCGTTCCGGGGACAAATGTCTTCTTCATGTATGCCGGTATGAGTCTTGCCGCTTCCAATTGAGGTTCTTGCGTACAGCAGGCCACTCGCTGGAAGTGATGCTATAGACATAGGTATCCCGCAGGACGTTGCCTTCGACGATTTGGTGGTTCCTCAGCACGCCATCCAACTTTGCACCAATTCTTTCGATGGCGGTTCTGCTTTTGATGTTGAAGGATGAGGTTCTGAATTCGACGGCAATGCACGCCAACGTGTCGAAAGCGTACGTCAGCAGCAGGAGTTTGCATTCAGTATTGACAGACGTTCTTTGTGCAGATGCGCGATACCAGGTCGAGCCGATCTCCAATCGCCGATTGGATTGATCGATGTTCATGAAGGTGGTCATTCCTAGCACTTTCTTCGTTGCTCGATCCTCGACGGTGAACGGCATCATGACACCCCGAGATTGAAGCTCGAGTCGCCTGGCGATCTCTGCCTCCATGTCGTTCACAGTCGGTATCTTGGTGTACCACAGCGCCCACAGGTCACCATCAGCAACCGCTTCTTTCAATGTTGTCGCGTGCTCCAGCGAGAGCGGCTGCAGTACGATCCTCGTGCCTACCAGCGCGTCTGACAGGCCCCAGTTGAGGGGTGCGTGTTGCGTATGCGGCATTGGTGTTACCGGTGCCGACGGTCGTTCTTGAGTCATGTGCGTGTCGCCCGATGCTGCGGTGGCAGCGATGAGGTTACTTGGCATCCTTGAGCCTGGCCGCCTCGAGCATTGCCTTTCCTATGACATTCTCGCCCTTGGCGATCAGGGCGTTGCCGGCGCCTCGCATGTCCCGAGGCTCCTTGTTCTGGCTCAGTTTCCACTTCCCGATCAAGCGAGTGATCTGGACCTCGATTCCGACGATGGCCTTGAGCATGGAGTCAATGAAGTCCTGCGGGCTATCGGTCATTTTCCAAGGGACAGGCTGTGATGCTTCGTGTTCTCGGGTCAGTCGGGCGACGAGGCCTCGGACGTAGCGCTCATCATCCCGTATTCGCAGGCGGCCATGTGCGTGCACCACGATGTAGTTCCAGGTGGGTACCTGCTTATGAAATTCGTGCTTGCTGGGGAACCACTGGGGAGAGACGTAGGCATCACCCGCGCGGAAAACCACCAACGCTTCATCGTCGTCGACAGCATCCCGCCAGACTGGGTTGTTACGCGCCACATGGGCATGCAGCACGCCATGCTGCCCCTCGGGGTCGATTTCGAACGGGAGGTGGTTTGCATCCAAGCCTGTTTTGCCATGGGTAATGAGGATTCCCATGGGATGCTTTCTGATGAGCTCGTGCAGGATCGCGGTCCGTGATTCATCGAAATGCGAAGGGACGTACATTTCACAACTCCGTGGCTGTGAGGCCAGAGCGCGTCGTCTGCCTGAAGCTTTCAGCGACTGCCGCTTGGCTGGCTTAGAGGCGGATGAGGTGCTTGGGATATGGGCAATGGTTTGTTCGAGCCACTATTGTTCTTTTTATATGGTTTATCATTAAGATCCATTATTGATGATTTTTGATGGACCAGAATTATGGCGAGAAGGCCCAAGGCCGTAGACTTGCCTGCCATCGGCATCCTCGATCGCCAGGGTGGCCGCCTGGGCTACCAGCTTGCTCATGCCCTTCGTGAAGCGGTCCGCAGAGGTGAGCTTCGGCCTGGGGATCCGCTGCCTTCTTCCCGGCTGTTGGCGCGATCTCTTGGCGTTGCAAGAGGCACGGTGATCGAGGCCTTCGATCAGCTTCTGGCCGAGGGAGTGTTGGAGGCGCGCAGAGGTGTGGGAACGCATGTCTCACAAGCGCTCCCCACCTCGGGTGGGGGCCAGCGGCGCGAGCGCCCAGAACGCAAGGCTATCAAGAGTGTTGCCCCCACGGCGCTCGCGGCGGCCTTCGCCAAGGTGGCAGAAGAACTGGAGCCCCTACCCTCTGTGCCATTCGCTGTGTCGGTGCCATTGGGCCTGGCCCAGCCGGGGGAAATCTGGCGCAGGCTGGGAAATCGCATCCGAGCTCGTGGCGCGGGTGCGCCCTCAGGGTATGAGGACCCTCGGGGCGCTGGCGCGCTGCGCGACGCCATAGCTGACTACGTGCGCCGCTCGCGTTCGGTGCATTGCGATCCCGATCAAGTCGTTATTACCAGCGGTATCCAGCAAGCGCTGTATATCTGTTGCCAGATCCTGTTTGACAGCGGTGATTGTGTCTGGGTGGAGGATCCGGCTTATCGCGGTATCACGGCCATTCTGGAGGTCGTCACGCGGCAGGTCCGTATGGTTCGCGTGCCGGTGGATGACGAGGGCATCCAGGTGGATTCGGGCATCGGGCTGGCGCGGGAAGCGAAGGCGGCCTTCGTGACGCCCTCGCATCAGTATCCGTTGGGTATGCCGATGAGCATGGCTCGACGTCGGGCATTGCTTGACTGGGCGCGCGCGCAGAATGCATGGATCGTCGAGGATGACTATGACAGCGAGCTTCGCTATGCCGGTCATCCGTTTCCGTCGCTTCAAGGCTTGGATCCCGGCCGTGTGGTCTACCTGGGAACCTTCAGCAAAATTCTTTTCCCGTCCTTGCGGCTCGGGTACGCGGTATTGCCGAAGGAGCTCATGGCACCATTTTGTGGTGCGAGAGTATTGATGGATCGTCATCCACCGAGCGCCGATCAGCATGTCCTTGCCGCATTCATGCAAGAGGGGCACCTGGATCGGCATATACGACGCATTCGCAACGTGTATGCACAACGCCGAGAACAGCTGATGGAGATGCTCGGCCGACTTATTCCGAGCCATCTTGGGTGGACTCAGCCAGGGGATCAGGGCATGCATTTGATCCTTTGGCTCGATGGCAGGCTGGACGACCGCACCCTTGCGCTGGCCGCACTGGAGAGCGGGGTTTCGACCAGGCCTGTCTCGCCCATGTTCTCCGCTGGCAATGCTCGAACAGGTCTGATTCTCGGCTTGAGCGATTTTGCTTACGATCAGATGGAGCAAGCCATCAAGAAGCTGGCTTCTTTGATCAAATCCGCTGCCTCTCGTCAGCGTCTTGGGGGACGCTGACTGTTTCCTGTACCGAGTTCAGCGGTGAGGTTGACGGTACGCGTCGACCTACGTCGTTTCGAAGCGCGGCAGGCCATGAGCGGCTTATTTTCGTAGCGCGAGGACGGCTGTCTCCTGCAAGGCCTTGCTGATCCTTTCCAGCATCTTTGAGCGTATGGATGCTCTATGCCAGTACAGGGAAACGTCCAGCCAGCGTGTTGGTGCGATGTTGATAATCCTGCTGCTATCCAATGCCGCCGCTATCAATGCCTCGGGCGCAAGACACCATCCCAGGCTCAGTGCCGCAGCGTCAACGAAACCAGTCGATGTCGGCAGGTAGTGGACGGGAGGAAGAATTCGAGCGCGCGTCACACGGCGTATGAAGCGCCACTGCAGGTCGTCTTTTCTATTGAAGACGATCATCGGCGCTTGTGCAAACGAAGCGGCGTTGATTCCGGCCCCAAAATAGCGTTTGGCGAACTGCGGCGAGGCTATGGCCCGATATCGCATAACACCGAGTGGCTGCACCTCGTGGCCCTGAAGTGGTGTTGGGCTCGAGGTCACGGCACCGAGTACCGCGCCGTTGCGAAGAAGATCGATCGTATGGTCCTGGTCGTCGACCCGAATATCGAAAATATAGCCATATTGCTGATGCAGGCTGGACAGCGCGGCCAGAAACCAGGTTTCCAGGGAGTCGTCATTCACGGCGAGGGCAATCGAACGTGGCGGGATCGTTGGTTCGCCCTCCGGCAGCAGATCGGCCAGTGCCTCGGCTTCAAGTGCTTGCATCGGGCGAACGCAGCGTAGCAATCGCTCTCCCGCCGCCGTGGGCCTGCACGGGGTCTGGCGGACCACGAGCAGCTGGCCCAGCCTGTCCTCGAGAGCCTTGATTCGTTGAGAAACGGCCGAAGGCGTGACCGACAACCGACGTGCAGCGGCCTCGAAGCTGGTTTCTTCCAGCACCGCTGTAAAAGCAGCGAGTTGAGGGTGAATCAGATCCATAGTCCCTAGGTCATTAGTAATTCTACACTAAGAGTAAAATATATAACTTTTCTTAACAATTTGACCAAAGCAAGATGCACCTGTTCAGGCAGTTGGGCGCCTAATGTTTTTTGTCACCGCATTGACGGGATTTCTAACGGGTGCGGGCCTGATTATGGCCATTGGTGCGCAGAACGCTTTCGTTCTGCGTCAAGGGTTGCGCCGAGAGCATGTTGGTCTGGTCGTTACAGTCTGCATGCTCAGTGACATCTTGTTGATCATCGGCGGTGTTGCCGGGGTGGGCGCCGTGGTTCGCGAGTGGCCGGGGATGCTGCAGCTGCTGCGTCTTGGGGGCGCAGCCTTTCTATTCATTTATGGTCTCATG
>JBEBRC010000110.1:0-11255 GCA_040395055.1 Steroidobacter denitrificans | reverse complement strand
GCAATCACCATCCGCCGCGGCAACGCCACGCTGGTGTTCCCAGTAGGATAGACAAGACGCCGCCCTGCGGGATGCGAATGCTGGCGCATGAGGCGCCGGCAGCGGCAGGCCCGCAGGCGGCAAGGCAGCAAGGTGCCGGAAATCGGGCGCTCAGAAGGCGCGCTCGTCGGCATCGGCTGCGGCCGTCCCGCAGACAGCCGCCTCGCGCGCCTCGCGCGACAGCGCCGCCAGACTGCGCGCTCGATCGTAGAAGCGTGGCAGATCGCCTCCGACCGATGCCAGCAGTCTTTGCAGCCCGGGAACACAGCCGTAGTAGGTGGCCGCCGACACCAGATCCGCATTGTTCAGCGTGCGCTGAAACCAGGCGTCGTACCCCGCGTAGCCGTCCCAGTCGCGACGCAGCTGCGAATACTCGAGCTTGAGCCGGCCGAACTCGTACTGTTTGCGCGCGCGCATCTGCTCCAGCGGCAGCTCGGATGCGTACAGGTCGCGCAGTCGTTCGCGCGTACGCAGCAACAGGGCGATGAACTCGGCGCCGCGCTGGCGCCGCACCTGCCACGCGGCCAGGTCCTGCGATCGTCCGACGTGGGCCAACCAACGCTCCAGGCCCACCTCCTCCACCACGGTCGCGAAGCCTTCGTTGAACTGCGAGTCGCCCGGCACATAGACGACCTGGTGCGCCAGTTCGTGAAAAAGCGTTGCCCCAAGCTGCGCGTCGCTCCAGCCCATCATCGTATTCAATACCGGATCGTCGAAGTGTCCGAGAGTGGAGTAGGCCGAGATGCCGCTGACGACCGTGTCGTCGCCACCACGACGCAAGCGGCGCGCGTAACGCCGCGCACCGGCCTCGCTGAAATAGCCGCGATACACCACGCACCCGGCAACCGGGAAGCACCAGCGCCGCGGCTCGACCGAAAACTCGTCGGTCGCGAACACGTTCCACACCACGTAGGGGCGCCCCAGATCAGCGTAGCTGCGGTAGCTCTGGTTATCCGGCAGGCCCAGCTCGTGCGAGGCGAAATCACGCGCCGCCGCCACATAAGCCAGGCGGTTTCGCAGTGTATCGGGCGTGCCGGGGTCGGCGAGCAAGGCCGCGATCGGTTCGCGCCGGACGATGATGCCCATCTGCCCGGTGGCTGCCTGCATCAGGTAGCAGCCCGACAGACACAATGCCCCCAAGGTCAGCGCCAGCACGCGCACCAGGGCGAACGGCGAAAGGAGAATTTTCAGCATGCCCTAGCTTAGCCTGGAGCTTGGCTCGTCACGATCCGACGGGCCTGCTGCTGCAATTTGACCTGATCCACGGCTTCGTCGGCGCATCGGGTTCGCTACACTGGCGCCATGAAGATCTATCTCGTTGGCGGAGCCGTGCGCGATGAACTGCTCGGGCTGCCGCCGCGCGAACGCGACTGGGTCGTGGTCGGCGCTCGCCCCGAACAACTGATCGCACAGGGCTACCGGCCGGTCGGCAAGGACTTCCCTGTGTTCCTGCATCCCGACACCGGGGAGGAACACGCGCTGGCGCGCATCGAACGCAAGACCGGCCCGGGGTATCGAGGCTTCGAGACCTTGTTTTCACCGGACGTCACCCTGGAGCAGGACCTGGAACGGCGTGACCTGACGATCAATGCGATCGCCAAGGACCTGGACACCGGCCAGCTGATCGATCCCTTCGACGGCCAGCGCGACCTGCAGGAGCGCTGGCTGCGCCACGTCTCCGGCGCCTTCGTCGAAGATCCCGTTCGGGTGCTGCGCGGCGCCCGATTCGCCGCGCGCTTCGCGCCGCAGGGCTTTCGCGTCGCACCGGAAACACTTGCATTGATGCACCAGATCGCCGCCCGCGGCGAACTCGATGCGCTGGTGCCGGAACGCGTATGGCAGGAAACCCAGCGCGCATTGACGGCGGTCGCGCCGCAGCGCTACTTCGAGGTGTTGCGCCAGGCGCAGGCGCTGGCGATCGTCTTCCCCGAGATCGACGTCCTGTTCGGCGTGCCGCAACCGCCACGCTGGCATCCTGAAATCGATACCGGTGTGCACACGCTCATGGCGCTGGAGCAGGCTGCCCGGTTGAGCGAGGATCCGCTGGTGCGTTTCGCCGCGCTGGTCCACGACCTGGGGAAAGGCACTACGCCACGCAGCGAATGGCCGCGCCATATCGCGCACGAAGAGCGTGGCGTGCGGCTGGTCGAGCAGTTCTGCCATCGTCTGCGCGTACCGAACGACTATCGCGAGCTGGGCATGCATACCTCACGCTATCACCTGCACTCGCATCGCGCGCTGGAGTTGCGCGAGACGACGCTGCTGGAGCTGCTGGAAAAAATGGATGCCTTTCGCCGCCCCGCCCGTTTCGAGCAGTTCCTGCTCGCCAGCGAGGCAGACGCGCGCGGCCGCAAGGGCCTGGAGAATCGCCCCTATCCGCAAGCCGACTATTTGCGCGGCGCGCGCGCGACGGCGGCCAGCGTGGTACTGGATGCGCAGGCGCGCGAGGGCCTGAGCGGGCCGCAGATCGCCAAGCGTTTGCGACAGGAGCGCCTGGATGCGCTGCGCAGTTTCAAACACAACCATCAGGCGCCGCAGTGATCGTGGGCGGGCCGGCCCGGATCAAAGGCCGGCGGCCAGGTCGCGCACCTGGAAGCCTTGCAGCGGCGTGGTGAAATTCGAGGTCAGTCCGATCACCTTGAAGCGCTCGCCCATTTCTCCAGGCAGAGTCAGCAACATGGCCTGGCGGGAAAGCTGCACGCGCGAGGTGAGATCCTCATCCTCGGTGGGCGCCATGAATCGCTCCAGGCCGTTGCCGATCAGGAAATGCGCCTGGGTGGTGAATCCGGCAACGCCCAGGCCGGCGGCCGCGGCGGCCTGGGCCACGGCCGTGAAATTCACCCACGCGCCGATGTCCTGCAATCCGACATGCAGCAGCGGATCGTCGTGATACAACTGCCGGAAATGACATAGCATCGTGCCCTCGCTGCGCTCGCTGCGATAGAACTGCCGCTGCGGCAGTCCGTAATCGATGAACAATGCCACGCCCTGGCTCAATGCGGCGGCGATGCCGCCGATCCAGGCATTCAGGCGCAGATTGACTTCGGAGCAATAGCCATCGGGCAGTGCCTCGCCCTGCTCGGCCTGGATCGCAGCGACCGCTGCCTGCAACGCCGGGTCGGCTGGGATTTCGGACCAGTCCAGGCGGCCGAGCTGCCAGGTCACGCCCTGCGCATACACTCGACCGCCGCGCATGCGAAAGCGCTGTACGGGCAAGGCATCGAGCACCTCGTTGCCCAGCACTACGCCGCGAAAGTTTTCCGGCAGCTGCTCCAGCCACTGCACGCGGGCCAGATGTTCGGGCGCGCGCTGCGCCACGGTCGCGCGTTGACGCTGGCGCAGGTCCGCACTCACCTCCAGGATCAAGTAACGCTGCGGCGCGCGGCCCTGGGCCGCGAGCTCATTCAATATGTCCGCTGCCATCACCCCGGAACCGGCGCCCAGCTCGAGAATCTGCGCCTCGCTTACGTGATCGAACACCTGTGCGCATTGATTCGCCAGGCAGCGGCTGAACAAGGGCGAAATCTCGGGCGCGGTGACGAAATCTCCGTGGGCGCCGAGCTTGATCGCGCCGGCGCTGTAGTACCCCAGCCCCGGCTCGTACAGAGCCATTTCCATGAAGCGCTCGAAACTTATCCAGCCGCCCGCGCGCTCGATCTGGTCGCGAATACGCTCGATCAGCCGTTCGCTATGCGCTTGCTCCTGCGCCGTCAGCGGCGGCAGCGCCATGCGCGCGCTCATATCGTCCATCTCGCGCGGTTCGCGCCAGGCGCGGCGGGAGTTGCATCGAGCGACAGTTCAGCCAACATGTAGTGCATGGAATCATTCAACCGAGCCGGATCAGGGGCGCCGCAATGGCCGCTACAGATTTCACTGATGACATGACGGGACGCACGGTCCTGATCACCGGCGCCGCGCGCCGCCTGGGCGCTGCCATGGCGCGAGGGTTTCATGCCGCGGGTGCCGAGGTCTGCATTCATTTTCACCGCTCGCGCCAGGAAGCGGAACAGTTGTCGCACGAACTCAATGCCGCGCGCGCGCGCTCCGCCATCATCATTGGCGCGGACTTGCTCGACACTACGTCGCTGGCTGGCGTGGTCGCACAGGCGATCGCGGCCTTCGGCCGTTTGGACGTGTTGATCAACAATGCTTCCACGTTCTACCCCACGCCGCTGGGCGAGGCGTCGCCCACGCAGTGGGAGGACTTGCTGGGCACGAACCTGCGCGCGCCCTTCTTCCTGGCGCAGGCGGCGGCGCCGGCGCTGCGGGCGAGCCAGGGCTTGATCGTGAACATGATCGATATCCATGGCCAGCGCCCCCTGCCCGATCATGCGGTGTACTCCAGCGCCAAGGCGGGCCTTGCCATGCTGACGCGCGCACTGGCGCGCGAACTGGGGCCGCAGGTGCGCGTCAATGGCATCGCACCTGGACCGATCCTGTGGCCGGACACCGAGATGGACCAGGCGCTGAAGCAGGAGATCGTGTCCAAGACGCTCCTCAAGCGCACTGGGTCGCCACGCGACATCGTGCGAGCCGCGCTGTTCTTCGCCCAGGACGCGCCGTACATCACCGGCCAGATTCTGGCGGTGGATGGGGGGCGCAGCGTGGGATGGTAACCTCGCACATGGGGTGCGCGCCGGCATCGAACGCCTGCCACAATTCGAGCATGCTGCGCTGTAAGGTCGGATGCCGCAGCCCAGGCGCGATATCGGCCATGGGCTTGAGCATATAGGGACGGCGCACCAGGTCCGGGCGCGGCAGCACCAGCCCTGCCTGGTCGCTGACCAGGTCGCCGTACAGCAGCATGTCCAAGTCCATCGAACGCGGCGCCCACTTGGGCGCATCCGGCAGGCGATCGCACAACGCTTCGATGTCCTGCAGGCACTGGCGTATCTGCCCAAGCGGCAGCTCGGTGCGAAACGCGACTACCAGGTTGATGAAGTCGGCGCCCGAGAAACCTGCGGCCGGGTTGCGGTAGGCGGGCGAGACGGTCAGCGGCGCAAAATGGCTCTCCAGCGCACACAGGGCTCGAGCCAGGTAGGTTTCCGGCTCGACATTGCTGCCCGCGGCAACATAGACCTGCGCCATTCGCCGTCAGTCCTGCGGCACGACGCTGTCGGGATAATCCTGCGCCCGACGCTCGATCTCGATTCCCACATCGCGCGCGCCACGGATCGCACCCTGCTTGTTCAGGCGCACCTTTACCCAGGAAACGCCGAACTCGAGTACCACCAGGCGCGCGATCTGCTCGGTCAGCGTCTCGACCAGTTGGAACTGGGACTCTCCCACAAAGGCCAGCAATCGCTTGGCGACCTTCTTGTAGTCGATCGTGTCATCGATGTGATCACTGGCGGCCGCGCGGCGGATATCCGCCGCCATCTCCAGGTCGATGACGACGGTCTGTTTGACGCGCCGCTCCCACTCCCAGATACCGACGATGCAATCGACGCGCAACGCGCTGAGAAAAATCTTATCCATTGAAAAATCTTATCGACGGAGGTGCGATGGTACGGTTCGCGACCACGAGACCCTGAACATCAGCGCGGGCACCGGTGGCAGCATGAGTGGGAGCATCAGCGGGAGGATAACCCGTTACGTTGCGGAGGACGCAGGGCATCCAAGGGCCAGCGGGCGGCGGCCCGGATCTGCAACCCGTCCTGCTCGCCTTCCCGCAGGCGTCGATAGCCAGCGTAGGCGATCATTGCCGCATTGTCGGTGCAGAATTCCGGGCGCGGATAAAGAATACGCAGCCCCTGGCGCGCGCCCATCGAGGTCAGCGCCTCGCGCAACGAGCGGTTGGCGCCGACGCCGCCGGCAACGACCAGCGTCGTCAACCCGGTCTGCTCGGCCGCGCGGGCGCATTTGGCAACCAGGGTATCGACCACCGCCTGCTGGAACTCGAACGCCGCATCGGCCCGCCCCTGAGGATCGAGGTCGATACCGCGCGTCGCGACCACGACGGCGGTCTTCAAGCCACTGAAGCTGAAGTCCAGGCCTGGCCGATCCAGCATCGGACGGGGAAAGCGAAATCGCCCCGCTCGTCCCTGCTCGGCCAGCCGCGCCAAGGCCGGCCCGCCAGGGTATGGCAGCCCCAGGAGTTTCGCCGTCTTGTCGAACGCCTCGCCGGCGGCATCGTCCAGGGAGGTACCGATGATCTGGTACTCGCCCAGCGCGCGCACCTGCGCCAGCAGGGTATGGCCGCCGGAAACGAGCAAGGCCAGGAAGGGGAAGTCCGGCGCAGTCTCTTCCAGCATCGGCGCCAGCAGATGCCCTTCCAGGTGGTGCACGCCCAGCGCCGGACAGTCCCAGGCAAAGGCCAGGCTGCGAGCTACCGAGGCACCGACCAGCAGCGCGCCGGCCAGCCCCGGCCCGGCGGTATAGGCCACGCCATCGATCTGCCCCGGCTGGACCCCGGCATCGCGCAGCGCATCCTCCACCAGGGGCAGGAGCTTGCGCACGTGATCGCGCGAGGCCAGCTCGGGAACGACCCCGCCGTACTCGGCATGCATCTGGACCTGGCTGTACAGGCGATGCGCCAATAGCCCGGCCTCGCCGTCGTAGACGGCGGCCGCGCTCTCGTCGCAGGAAGTCTCGATACCTAGTACTTTCAATTGCTTCTCTTGGAAGTTGCTCAAAAATTCCGCGCCCGACGCGCCGCCATTCCCCGCCCCGGGCCCGATCTCGATCCGATTCTCATCCGATCCGGCCTGCCCCGCCACGCCTGGACGCGCCGCTGCCCGAGGACCTGAGGGTCATTTGGGGCGTCGCGGGGGTCCTGGAGCCGGCATCCGGACGCTTTTTTGCGCGATTCAGCCCCCTCCGGCCTGTTTTTTCTGCACGCGGCTTTGATTTTCGACCCTCGCCTCATTACACTTCCGCGCTCTTCGGCCCGCCCCCGACGCTGCGGCACACCCGTGTGCATCTGAAAGGCAGTCGATTTTCCCGTCATTCAAGAGGTAGCGATGCCGAGCGTTCGCGTCCGAGAAAACGAGTACTTCGATGCCGCCCTGCGGCGTTTCAAGCGCGCCTGCGAAAAGGCCGGCGTCCTCACCGAACTGCGCCGGCGCGAATTCTACGAGAAGCCGACGCAGGAACGGAAACGCAAGAAGGCCGCGGCGGTCAAGCGACACATGAAGCGCATCAGCCGCGACGTCAGTGCTCGCGGCGGAGCCCGGGCGCGCCCCTATTGAGTCCGAGCGGCCCTGAATCCATGTCCCTGAAAGAGCGCATCACCGACGACATGAAGGCGGCCATGCGCGCCAAGGACAGCGAGCGCCTGGGTACGATCCGCATGATCACCGCGGCGATCAAGCAGCGTGAAGTGGACGAACGCATCACCCTGGAGGATACCCAGGTACTGTCGATCATCGAAAAAATGATCAAGATGCGCAAGGAATCCGCCGCGCAGTTCACCAGCGGCGGTCGCGACGATCTGGCCGCGAAGGAAAACAAGGAAATCGAGCTGCTGCAGGTGTACTTGCCGGCCCAGCTTTCCGATGACGAATTGAATGCCCTGATCCAGGAAGCAATCACTGGCAGCGGCGCGGCCTCGATCAAGGACATGGGCAAGGCGATGGCGCTGTTGAAGCAGAAGGCCCAGGGACGAGCCGATATGGCCGCGGCGAGCGCCAAGCTCAAGGCACGACTCGGCGGTTGAGCCGCAATCGCCTCGGCGCCGATGCCGAAGCGGTGGTTGACGCGCTATGCCTGCGTGAAAACGCGGCATATTCTTGCCACCTCATTGCCTGTGCGCCGCTGCCGTGTCCGGACGTATTCCTCAATATTTCATCGATGAACTGATCGCCCGCGCCGACATCGTCGAGCTGATCGGCACCCGTGTGCCGCTCAAGAAGCAGGGCAAGGAATTCAAGGCCTGCTGCCCCTTCCACGGCGAGAAGACGCCTTCATTCACTGTGGTGCCCGACAAGCAGTTCTATCACTGCTTCGGCTGCGGCGCGCACGGCACGGCACTGGGTTTTCTGATGGAGCACGACCACCTCAGCTTCATCGAGGCGGTCGAGGATCTCGCCGAGCGCGTGGGACTCGAGGTGCCGCGCGAGGATCGGCAATTGACCCGGCCGGCGCCCGCCGATGGGTTGTTCGCCATCCTGGACCAGGCAGCCGGGCTGTATCGGCAGCAGCTGAACGCCTCGCAGCAGGCCAAGGACTACTTCCGGGCGCGCGGCCTCACCAGCGACACGGCCGCCACCTTCGGCCTGGGATTCGCCCCGGACGCATGGGATTTCCTGCTCCAAGCGCTGGGTGACTCGCAATCCGCCCGCATGAAGCTGCTCCAGGCCGGGTTGATCATCGAACGCCAGGACAAACCCGGATCGACGATGCCGCCCGGCTACTACGACCGCTTCCGCGAACGCGTCATGTTCCCGATCCGCGATGCGCGTGGACGCACGATCGGTTTCGGCGGGCGTGTGCTGGACAAGGGCGAGCCGAAGTACATGAATTCGCCCGAGACCGAGCTGTTTCACAAAGGCCGCGAGCTGTATGGCCTGTACGAGGCACGCCAGGCTTCGCGCACGCTGCCGCGCCTGCTGATCGTCGAGGGCTACATGGATGTCGTGCGCCTGCACCAGGCAGGCATTACCTATGCCGTGGCGACGCTCGGCACCGCCACCACGGCGGAACATTTGACGCGCGTCTTTCGTCTGTGCAGCGAACTGGTCTTTTGTTTCGATGGCGACCGCGCCGGCCGAGCTGCAGCCTGGCGCGCATTGGAGAACTCGCTGAGCCAGGTACGCGAAGGCCGGCAGATTCGTTTTCTGTTCCTGCCCGATGGCCAGGATCCGGATTCCCTGGTTGGGGCCGAAGGCCGCGAAGCGTTCGAACAGCGCTTGCAGCAGGCCGTGCCGCTATCGGAGTATTTCATCAATCATCTCAGTGACCAGGTCGATCTGCAGACCTTGGACGGGCGCGCCCGCCTGGGCGAACTCGCGCGACCGCTGCTGGAGCGCATACCCGTGGGCCTGTATCGCGAGCTGCTGGCCGACGAAGTGGCCAAGGTCGTGCGCCTGGACCGTGCCCGACTGACCGCGGCCCTGAATCCTGGCGGCCAGGTCGATGGTGCCCAGGCCGACGCGCCCGGGCGTCTGCCCGCCATGGCGCAGGAGCGCCAGCGCGTGGGGAATCGCCCCAACCTGGTCAGGCAGGCGATCCACCTGCTGGTCCACTACCCCCAGATCGCCGACAGCATCGCCGACACCACTGCCCTTGCCTGTCTGGACCGGGCCGGTATCCCGCTCTTGGTGGAGTTGATCGAAACCCTCAGAGCGCAGCCTTGCGCGACGACGGGTGCCCTGCTTGAACGTTGGCGTAGTCGCCCCGATGTTAGGTCCCTGGCCAAGCTGGCGGCCTTGGAATGCCTGATTCAGGATGCTGCCGGTGCGGCCCACGAGTTGCGAGGCGCGATCGAGCAGCTGAGCGAGGAAGGCGTCGTGCGGCGCCGGGAGCAATTATTAAGTAAACACGGTAGTCAGGGACTGACCGAGGCCGAAAGAGCCGAATTGCAAGGACTGCTGCGGGGGCGGCTTGGCGGGGGCGACGATGCCTCGGCGCGCATTTAGGCGGGCCACCGCTGTGTCCGGCCTTCCATTGAAGGACAAACGATTGAAATGTAATGCTTTTTAATATTCAGACGGCGAGTTGCCGGATGCTTGAGCGAGCCGCCGGCGCCAGGCGCCGCCGGGCGCGCCGTATGGCAAAGACTGAAATATCGGATTTTTCGATCGTGTGGTTGCGATGTCCATGGATGCACCGGAACCCTGGCGCCCGCAAAACGATCAAAGTACACTGCGCGGTCTTTTTTAGCCCGCCCACCGTCACCTCCTGAGGGCCTGAAACTTGAGCAAAACCCTAGCAGCAAGAAAGGAACCGGCACAGATCGCCGATGAGCGTCAGTCGCAACTGAAGCTGCTGATCGCCCGTGGCAAGGAGCAGGGCTTCTTGACCTATGTCGAGGTGAACGATCACCTGCCCAGCGAAATCGTCGATCCGGAGCAGATCGAAGATATCGTCAACATGATCAACGACATGGGTATCCCGGTCTACGAGAAGGCCCCCGAGTCGGAGACCCTGCTGCTCAGAGAGCCGGTCGTGGCCGATGAGGAGGCAGCCGAGGAGGCAGCCGCTGCCTTGGCGACGGTGGATGCCGAGTTCGGCCGAACCACGGACCCGGTGCGCATGTACATGCGCGAGATGGGTACGGTTGAGCTGCTCACCCGCGAGGGCGAGATACGCATCGCCAAGCGCATCGAGGAAGGACTGGATGCCGTCCGCGGTGCGCTGTCCAGCTATCCGATGACGCTCGATGCCGTGCTCAGCCAATACGAGCAAGTGCAAGGCGGCCAGGGACGACTGGTCGACATCATCACCGGCTTCATCGATCCCAACGCGCCCGACGAGATCGCGGCACCCGTCAATCCGAAACTGGCAGCCGCGGCGACCACCAAGAACAACGACGAAAGCGAGGAAGAGGAAGAGAGCGAGTCCACGGAAGAGGAAACCGTCGAGACCGGCCCCGATCCGGAGGAGGCCGCACGCCGCTTCGCGTCGATCAGCAAGCTCTACCAGCAGACGCTCAAGGCGCTGGCGGACAAGGGCGGCAGGGAGCCCAAGACGCAGAAGCTGCGCAAGAAGCTTTCCAGCGAGTTCATGGAACTGAAGCTCTCGCCAAAGATGTTCGATGCGCTGATCGTGCAGCTGCGCGAACACGTGGCCGAAGTGCGCAATCTGGAAAAGCAGATCATGGTGATCTGCGTCCGCGATGCCGGCATGCCGCGCAAGGACTTCATCTCGACGTTCCCCAAGAACGAGACCAATACCAAGTGGCTGGACAAGCACATTCGGGCCAAGCGCAAGCATTCCGCCGCGCTTGCCCGCCTGCGCGAGGACATCGAGAAGCACCAGCAGAAGCTCATGTCGCTCGAGGAGCGCGTGCACCTGACGATCGCCGAGATCAAGGAGATCAACCGCGAAGTCGCCGTGGGCGAAGCCAAGGCGCGGCGCGCGAAGAAGGAAATGGTCGAGGCGAACCTGCGCCTGGTGATCTCGATCGCGAAGAAGTACACCAACCGCGGGCTGCAGTTCCTGGATCTGATCCAGGAAGGCAACATCGGCCTGATGAAGGCCGTCGACAAGTTCGAATATCGACGCGGCTACAAGTTCTCGACCTATGCGACCTGGTGGATCCGCCAGGCGATCAC
>JBEBRC010000109.1:0-11265 GCA_040395055.1 Steroidobacter denitrificans | reverse complement strand
GCCCAGAGCAGGCGGGCCTAGCCTCGACGGTGAAGACCCAGAGTGGATAGATCCGCCACACTACTGTTCGCACTTGCGCTGTCCTGCCGCCAGGAGTGACCCTGGCCGCAGGCGCAACATCCGGCCGGTCTCGCCTATAATGGATGCTTGGTCGAGCGGATGCGCGCCATGCGCTGCATGACCGGCCGCATCGAAAGCCTGACTCGGCTTGCCAAGACAGCGGGGCCATTTGAAGATGTACGACGACGACAACATATTCGCAAAAATCATCCGCGGCGAGATTCCCGCCTTCAAGGTCTACGAAGACGACCGCACTCTGTCATTCATGGATGCGATGCCCCAGTCCGAGGGCCATACACTGGTGATTCCGAAATCGCGGGCGCGAAATTTTTTCGATATCGACCCACCAGTCCTGGCTGAACTGATCAAGTCGACGCAGCATGTCGCACGAGCGGTGCAGCAGGTCTTCAATCCGGACGGCATGCGCATCGTCCAATTCAACGAGCCGGCCGCGGGCCAGACCGTCTTTCACATCCACTTCCACATCATTCCCTGCTACGAGGGCGTCAAGCTGAAATCGCATAATCGCGAATGGGCCGACAAAGCCGTGCTTGCCGAGCAAGCCGCACGAATCCAGCGTGCACTCGCCACATAGCCATTTCGCTTCCTAAAAAAAATCGGTACGGAACCATGTCTCAGAAAATCTACAAAGTGCCGGATGAGTTTGCCGCGCTTTCTCATCTGCGCCTGCCGGACTATCAGCGGCTGTACCAGGAGTCCGTTCGCGATCCGAACGGCTTCTGGGGACGTATCGGGCGCCGCCTGGACTGGATTCATCTGTACTCGAAGGTCAAGGATACGAGCTTCGATGAAGATGACCTGCGTATCCGCTGGTTCCATGACGGTAAGCTCAATGTCGCGGCGAATTGCCTGGATCGCCACCTGGCCAGGCGCGGCGACAAAGTCGCCATTATCTGGGAGGGGGACGATCCGCGACTGTCGGAACACATCACGTATCGCCAACTGTACGAGCGAGTCTGCCAATGCGCGAACGCACTCAAAGCTCTCGGCGTCGGCAAGGGCGATCGCGTCACGATCTACCTGCCGATGATTCCCGAAGCGGCTGTGGCGATGCTGGCCTGCGCACGTATCGGCGCCATCCACTCGGTCGTATTCGGCGGATTCTCCTCCGATTCACTCGCCAGCCGTATCGTCGACTGTTCCTCCAGCGTCGTGATCACCGCGGATGAAGGTCTGCGCGGCGGGAAACGCGTTGCGCTCAAGGAGCATGTCGATGCAGCGCTGCAGGAGCCAGGAACCGAATGCGTCAAGCATGTGCTGGTGGCGCGCCGCCTGGGATCGCAAGTCGCGATGCAGCCCGGTCGCGACCAGTGGCTGGAGGATGCGGTCGCGAACCAGCCCAAGGAATGCCCCGCGGAAACCATGGACGCGGAGGATCCGTTGTTCATCCTGTACACCTCCGGATCCACCGGTCAGCCGAAAGGTGTGCTGCATACCAGCGGCGGCTATCTGGTCTTCGTTTCGATGACGCACGAGCTGGTTTTCGACCTGCGGGAAGACGACGTTTTCTGGTGTACCGCCGATGTCGGCTGGGTCACGGGCCACAGTTACGTGTTGTATGGTCCGCTGGCGAACGGCGCCACGACCGTGATGTTCGAAGGCGTGCCGAGCTACCCGGATGCCGGGCGCTTCTGGCAAACGATCGACAAGCACAAGGTGACGCTGTTCTACACCGCACCGACGGCGATCCGCGCATTGATGCGCGAAGGGGAAGCGCCAGTGAAGCAATGGTCGCGTCAATCGCTGCGGCTGCTCGGCTCGGTTGGCGAGCCCATCAATCCCGAAGCCTGGCAGTGGTATCACCGTGTGGTTGGCGATGGACGCTGTCCGATCGTCGATACCTGGTGGCAGACGGAGACCGGCGGCATTCTCATCTCGCCGCTCCCTGGCGCCATCGACCAAAAGCCAGGCTCGGCCACCCTGCCTTTCTTCGGCGTGCAGCCGGCGATCATCGATAACGAAGGCAACACGCTTGAGGGCGCCTGCGAAGGCAATCTGGTACTCACCGACAGCTGGCCCGGCCAGATGCGCACGCTGTTCGGCGACCATCAGCGATTCATCGAAACCTACTTCAAGACCTTCCCGGGAAAATATTTCAGCGGCGACGGCGTAAAGCGCGACGAAGACGGTTATTACTGGATCACAGGCCGCGTGGACGACGTGCTGAACGTCTCGGGTCATCGGCTCGGCACTGCCGAGATCGAGAGCGCACTGGTGGCGCATGCGAAAGTCGCGGAAGCGGCAGTGGTCGGCTATCCGCACGACCTCAAGGGACAAGGCATCTACGTGTACGTCACCTTGATTGCGGGCGAGGAGCCCAGCGAATCATTGCGCAGCGAACTTCGCAGCTGGGTGCGCGAGGAAATCGGGCCCATTGCCACGCCCGACTTCATTCAGTGGGCGCCCAGCCTGCCCAAGACCCGCTCTGGGAAAATCATGCGCCGCATCCTGCGAAAAATCGCCGCCAACGAACATGAACAGCTCGGCGACACATCGACGCTGTCCGAGCCCTCCGTCGTCGATAGTCTGATCCGCGAGCGTTTGAACAAGTAGCCTGCAACGGCGAGCAAGCATCGCCCGATAGAAGCATGCGTGCCTTGGCGACGCTCAGAACAACCGGCCTGCCCCAACGAGCCGAGGACGATAGTAGGCATCATCGAGCGTACGCAGCTCGACGGACCGGCCGGTCTGGGGCGCATGGATGAAACGATACTCGCCGGTATAGATCGCCACATGGGAGACCCGTGCGCCCTGCAGCTTGAAGAACAGCAGATCGCCAGGCTGCAAATGCTTGACGTCGATCGGAGCGGCGGCCGCATATTGTTCGGCCGCCGTACGCGGCACGCCGATCCCGATCTGCCGGTGTACGAAACGCACCAGGCCGCTGCAATCGAAACCGCCCGGTTCCTCGCCGCCATAGCGGTAAGGCGTACCGAGCAAGGACATCGCACGCATTGCAATCTCACTGCCCAGGGGCGCATCGGAGTGCACGGAGCTGGACGCCGGTGGCAACCGGCTCGCCGCACCGGGCCGCACAGGCGCCGAAGAGCAGCCTTGCAGGGCAACCCCCACCAGGAGGGCCACCAGCCCCAACCAATGCCCAGAACCGTATGTCATAGCCATACCCCCGTAGACAAAGTGCCGCACTGCCGGCCAGGCTGCAAGCGCCCTCATGCCCGACGCCGCCGCAATGCTACTCTTCCGGAGCAAGCGTGATCCGCAGGCCGTCGAGGCTCTCGGACAAGGGAATCTGGCAGGAAAGACGCGACGTCGCCTCGGTGTAGTCCAATCCCGAGAGCAGTTCCTGCTCATCGCTTTGTTTGGGCGCGACGCGCTCGATCCAGTCCGGCGCGACGAAAACGTGACAGGTTGCGCACGAACACATGCCGCCACAGATCGCCGCGACACCGTAGTCGGGCTCCCTGAGCGCTTCCATCAGCGAGCCCTCCGCCGGGACATCGAGCTGATGCTCCTGCCCATCGCGATCGACCACGTTCAATCTGATTGTCACTCAATCGCCCCCGTCCTTCCGCTCGCACCCGGCTCGGCGTGGCCGGCTGCAACTCATCCGCGCAAACTTCTTTGCCAATGCCTGCCATTTGCCCGTGCCCAATTGTTTCATTGTAAACCACAATCAAGGCCCACAGACCTGTGAGGCCTATCCGTCGCGGATGGGCTGCGCACACCGACCTGTGGGCATCTACCCGTGGCTGCCGGACTATGCACACGACCTGTGGGGCCTACCCGCTCTGGGTCCTTGCCGGCCGTGCATCTAAGTCACGGCCGGCAAGGACCCAGAGCGGGTAGGCTTGCCCCCAACGATGAAGGTTCAGCGTGATCCACGTCGGCGAAATGCGTCATGCCCACCGCAGGCTTGCCCATGGATTCGAATTCCATCCACAATGAAACTCTTGCTTCCCTGCCCCACGGAGCCCCATGCGCAATCTGGTCGCACTGCTGTGCATGACACTGCCACACGCCGCGCAGGCCGCCGACCGCGGCCCCTGGTCATCCGTCCGGCCTGCTGCCATTCGCGCTCATGTCGAGTTTCTGGCCAGCGATCTGCTCGAAGGGCGCGCCGCCGCGTCGCGCGGCCACGACATTGCCGCGGCCTATGTCGCCTCGCAATTCCGGCAAGCCGGGCTGCAAGCCGGTGGCGACCCGGATACATACTTTCAGAGCGTACCCTTGCTCGAAGCGACGCCGGTACTGCCGGGCTCGGCCGCCGAGTTCGTTATCGAGAATCACAGCTACCACTTCGAGTACGGCACGCATTACTTGCCGTCAGCCGATTTCACCAATGCCAGTTCGACTTTGAGCGCGCCGCTGGTCTTCGCTGGTTTCGGCATCGACGCGCCGGAACTCGAGCACGACGATTTTTCCGACATCGAGGTGCAGGGACGCATCGCCATCGTTTTCAGCGGCGCACCGTCGAACTTTCCACACAACCAGCGCGCCTACTATTCATGGAGCCAGCGCAAGGCCGCTGCCCTGGCCGAGCGTGGCGCCGTGGGCATGATCGTCATCGATTCGGCACAGGACGCACAGCGCGTGCCATGGGAACGCCGCGTAGCCATGAGCTGGATGCCCCAGATGCGCTGGCTCGATGAGCATGGCAATCCGCAGGACATCTTCCCCCAGCTGAAGCTGCGGTTTCGATTCAACCATGAGGCGGCCGCCCAGCTGTTCGAACACGGCCCTGTGGGCTTCGAGCAGGCACTCGCGAGTGCGCAGACGGGGGATGCGCAAGGATTCGATCTGCCCGGAATGCTGACTCTGACCGCCACAACTGGACTGCGGCGTACCCAGAGCACCAACGTGATCGGCGTATTGCCAGGCTCGGATCCGCAACTCAAGGACGAATTCATCGTGCTGAGCACGCACGTCGATCATCTCGGCCGCGGTGCCGCCGTCAATGGTGACTCGATCTACAATGGCGCTCACGACAACGCCGTCGGCGTGGCCATGCTGCTGGAAATGGCCCACGCGCTGCATGCTTCCAAGGCCCGGCCCAGACGTTCCTTGATACTGGCCGCCGTCACGGCCGAGGAAAAGGGCTTGTTGGGCTCCGATTTCCTGGCGCACCACGCACAGATGTCAGGTCGACGCATCGTGGCCAACATCAATATCGACATGCCGATGATCTTCGCCCCCGTCCTGGACTTCGTTGCCGTTGGAGCGGAGCACTCGACGCTGGGAGAGATTGCACGAAAAGCGGCCGCTGACCAGGGCTATCAACTCAGTCCGGAAAATGCTCCAGAGGAGATGAGCTTCATCCGCAGCGATCAATTCTCGTTCGTTCGGCGAGGAATCCCGGCCATCGTTCTCAACGGCGGCTACCGCGCGCGCGACAAGAGTCTCGACATCGGTGAAATGCAGCGCCAGTTCCGGGCCACCCATCATCACCAGCCCAGCGACGATCTATCCTTGCCAGCGGATTACGCAACGATAGCGGATTTGACCAAGGTCAATCTGCGACTGGCGCTGGAAGCGGCCAATGCACCCAATCGACCGCGTTGGAAATCCGATGATTTCTTCAAGCAGACCTTCTATCGCAAGGAATAGCACCAGCGCCCGCTGCCGCCACCGTCTGGGCATGAGACACGGCTAATGCCGGCTGTCGGCTAGAACAAGCCACGACGGATTGTGACCTGACGCTCATTTCGCGCCTCTTGTGCCTCCGCTTGCGGCTTTCCCTTAATCAATCATTCGCCAGCGCTACCCTACTCTTCTTGCACGCTCTGCCGATAAGCCGGTCAAGGAGTGTGAAAATGAGCAATGCACGCAATTTGCGGACCGGTCCGCTACGCATTGGCGACCCGGTTCGATTGAAGGACAGCGACATGACCCTGCGCGGCGACGTGTGGCAGGTGCGCGCCGGCGACTATCTGGTGGTGCGCTGGCAGGACGACTGCCGCAGCACCCACTCGCAAACGGCACTGGAATACGATGGCGCGCGTGCGCGTGCCGACTGGAGCCGGAACCTGATTCCCGAGGATCGCGATGGCTGAGCCGACCGATCCGCGGGGCGGCCCAAGACGAGACGTACGCGCAGCCCGGCGGCGCACCCGTGCCGACCCAGGCCCGTTCAGTGACCCAAAAAAGGGCCGCGCCATTCGACGCGGCCTCGATGCGCAGTCGTCCGCATGGTGTCCGATGGGCTCTCAGCGGGTGTGCCCACCGTCCTGGGGAGGTCCACGCGGTGACTTGCGCGAAAGACAAACGGCAAGGATCCCCTCATCCTCAACGCTCGATGGTTGACCTTGGGTCCCCATCGAGCGAGCCGGGATTCCCCTCGGGCGACGCAGCAGATCCGGCCGGGGCGTCGAGATTCAAAAGCACTTCCCGCACCTTGTGGAATTCCGATGCCTTGTCGAAGAAATGATCCGCGCCGCACTCCTGGCTGGCATCGCGATAGTCATCGGTAGGGTAGTTCGTCACCACGATGACCGCTTCCGGACGCGCCAGGCCCGCCGCACGCATCAGCTTGAGCAGCCGCAATCCGCTGCCATCACGCAAGCGAACATCCAATAACAGTACCCGTGGCTGCGCGACGCGCACGCCCTCCAGCGCACTCGCGACGGCATCGGCACTGCCGACGACCCGTGCCTTGGGAATGTCCGCCACGGCCTCGATCAGTCGCTCCATGACCATCGGGGAATCCTCGACGATATAGACCGTCAACTCCGGGCCCATGACATGCGCCGTCCGCATCGCCTCGCGCTGCGGCGCATCTATTCGACCAGTTGATTGCGGACGGCGTAGGCGGCAATCTCCGCATTGCTGCGCATGCTCATCTTCTCCAGGATACGGGCGCGGTAGGTGCTCACGGTCTTGACACTCAAGCCCAGCTCATTCGCCATGACGGCCGGCGAAACGCCGCGTGCGATGCGCGTGAAAACCTGCAGCTCGCGTTCGGACAGCCGATTGTGCAACGGACCTTCCTCATCGGCGGCGCATTCCGAGGCAAGCAGTTCGGCGACCAGCGGGGTGATATAGCGGCGCCCCGTCCCGACCGCTCGTACCGCCTTGACCAGTTCCTCCGGCACGATCATTTTCGGAACATAGCCACTTGCACCGGCACGCATCAGGCGCACCGCGAAGCTGCGCTCCGGATGCATGCTCAACACCAGGATCGCCAGTTCGGGGGAATCCCGGCGCAGTTGCTTGAGCAGGTCGATGCCGCTTTGCCCGGGCAATGTGATGTCCAACACCACCACGTCGACCTTCAGCCCGTCGTGCAATTGCTGCAAAGCTTCCTCGGCGGACCCCGCTTCAGCCACGACCCGCAGGTCAGGCTCCTCGGATAGCATTTCCCGCACCCCAGCCCGCAAAATGGCGTGATCATCGACGATCAGCACACGAATGGGGGCCTGGGCCGTATGGAATGTATTCCGGCTCTCATTCTCTCTTGTGTCCAGCATCTCAAAGCGCCCCTCGGGTGAGTTCGCCAATACCGCCGGAATCCGCGCTAGCCTCTTCATCAAGCGAGTCGAGCTCGGCGCTTTCCTCGTGACTGAAGTCGTAATCCATTGCCAACCCCTGGGCTCGGTAGGCGTTGAGGCGGTTATATAAAGTCTTCAGGCTGACACCCAATAACGCCGCCGCGCGTGTCTTGTTTCCACTGCACTGGCGCAAGGTGGCAAATATCATCCAGCGTTCGACATTCGCCAGGTTGGTGCCGACAGGGATGTACAAGGCCTTAGGCCCACCATTCGTGCTTCCCGTAGCACTTTCACGCACAGACGGCAGCGCCGCCTCGCGGCCGGAAAAAGGCACCGTTTCGATCATCTGATTCGCCATAGCGATCGCTCCCACAGGCCAGGTTTACAAAACCTCAGACGACAAAACTGCGCGGGCATGCCAAAAAGTTCCCGACAGGGCCTTTGCCGCAGGTAAGACTTCTCCTACGACACGTGGGAGGCTGGCTTGCCCGATCCGGGAATGAATGCCTCGACCAGCGTTCCCTTACCCACGGGGGAATGCTGGATCTGGAAGCGCCCTCCCAGCTGGCGCATGCGCTCGCGCATTCCCACCACCCCGTGTGACTTTGGCTTGCTCAATGCTTCCTCCGCAAAGCCAACTCCATTATCCGTAATGCGCAGGCGCAACCCGTCGGCCATTCGCCGCAGCTCGATGTGCACCTGCGTTGCCTGTGCATGCTTGGCAATGTTGGTCAGGGCCTCCTGTGCAATGCGATACAAGGCGATCGACCAAGCTGGATCCAGCTCATCGAAATCTTCCTCCACATCGAACTGGCATGGCATGCCGGTACGACGAGTGAATTCCTGACAATGCGAGCGCAGCGCGAAGGCCAGGCCGAGATTGTCGAGGTGGCTGGGGCGCAATCCCTCGATCACCTCGTGCTTCAGCTCGACGGTCTCCGCCATCATTTGCAAGACGCGCTGCAGCCGCTCACGCACGCCGCGCGCCTCCTGCGGCAGCTTTCGCTGAATCCAGTTCAGGTCCATGTTGATTGCCGTGAGACTGCTGCCCAACGTGTCATGCAATTCCCTGGCAAGGCTTGCCTTCTCTTCCTCGGAGACACGGATCAAGTGCTGCGACAGCTCTGTGAGCTCGGCCGTGCGCTGCTCGACCAGCAGATTCAAGTGTTGGTTCGCATCGCGCAGAGCCTGCGCCGCGCTTTCCCGATCGCGCACATAGCGCTGCAGTAACTTGTTGAGACCGATCAATACAGCCACCGTCACAACCGTTGTCAGCAGCGCCAGGCCGACCGCGACCAACAGATCGCGCAACACCTGTCGGCGCAGGGCCTCGATACGCGCATCCTCCTGATTCATCATGCGATCGACGATCCCGCGCACCCTGTCCATGGTCTCGGTGGCGCGATCGGTCCCGGCGACATCGGCGGTGCCGTTGGGTCCTGGCTGGGGGCTGCGCTGAATGGTTTGTTCCAGGCGGCTGATAGCGGCGGCAGTCAGCCGCTCCAGATCGGCAACATCCTGCTGCCGGGCGGGATTTTCGGCAATCAACTTTCGCAGCTGCTCCAACTCGCTGCGCCAGCTGCGCATCGCCACGTAGTAGGGCTCCAGGTAGCCGGTCTGACCGGTGAGCAAATATCCACGCTGGCCGGATTCGGCCGCGGTGATCACGGACTGAAACGTGCTCAGTGCACGCTTGATCTCGTAGGAACGCGCATATTGCGCATTCGAATCCAGGGTCGCGCCGGTGTTGATGATCAACAGCGAGGCGTTGATGACCAGCAGAGCGATCGAAATGACGATGATCGCAACCACATGCAACGGTACGCGCCCATAGGTGGAGGCGGCGGGCGGATGCGCTGCGCTGGATTCGCTTCCAGTCGCGGAAGCGGGCTGAATTTCCGCGAGGTATTGAGCCATTTCGGTGACGGGTCGCCGAGTCAGGATTACAGGCTGCAATGAGCCTTGCAGTAAAGACTAGAACGTTTGCACGCATTTTCCGGTTCCGATGTCGGCATTCTTTGTCGTCGAGCCGTGCCGGCCCGGGCGGAACCTTGTTTACCGGCGGCACGTTACCCGACCCATGGCAGACACGGCAGGCACCAGTGCAGAGCATGGCTGGAACCGGACCCTGGGCGTAAAGCGTTTCTGCATCAAGCAGGCTAAACAGAGGATAGCAAGATGAAGGTCAATCTAGTGTGGCTGATGGCAGCGGCGGTTCTGGCAATCGCTGGCTGCAACAAGGCGGAATCTCCAGCCAATGTCAGGGAAGATGTTGCCGCTGCGCAGGCCGAGGCCCAGCGCGACATGGCGGATGCCCAGGCGGATGCCCAGGAGGCCATGGCCGGGGCGCAGCATGATGTGGAGCAGGCGCAGCGCAGCGGCGATCCGGCTGACATCGCCGACCAGGAAATGGACGCGCGCGAGACTGCCGCCACGGGCGAATACAAGATCGCTGTGGCCCAGGCAGAATCGACTCACCAAGTCGCGATCGAGAAATGCGAGGTGATGAGCGGACAGGCGCAGGAGGACTGCAAAGAGCGCGCGGACAATGAACTCGATCGAGCCAAGCGCGCTGCAGAAGAACGGCGCGATGGCACGGGTTGATTTGGTCGATTTGAAGGAGTGAACGTATGGTACGTCAGAATACCGCAGTATTGGTTCTTTCGGCCCTGATGGCTTCGGCCATCGTCGGCTGCTCGTCGACGCCGACACAGCAGTCGACCGGACAAGCGATCGACGATGGCGTTGTCACGGCAAAGGTGAAGGCCGCCTTGATCCAGGATCCCGTGACCAAGGCACACCAGATCAACGTCGAGACATTCAAGGGACAGGTGCAGTTGAGCGGTTTCGTCGAGACGAACGAAGCGCGTTCCCGCGCTCTGCAAGTGGCTCGGGACGTCGACGGGGTGAAGAAGGTGACAGACGCCATGGAGGTCCGCGACTCCACCAGCTGAGCACGTCAATCGCCCAGCCAAGGATTTGAGCCACGGATGGGCAACCGCTGGGCAACAGGGCAATGGGCGGGGTGGCGAGTAGTCCACTCCGCCTTTTCTTTGCTGGGTGGTCCGAATCCGGCATTCCAAGTATCCTAGGCGGTCATGGGCAGCTAACAGCCCGTGAAAGGTCCGCACATGCCGCTCATTTTCGCACCCGCCGCTGCCCCCTCGGTCGACGTCAAGGATAGCGACCAACGTTTCCCGGTTCACCGCATCTACTGCGTCGGTCGCAATTACGCAGCGCACGCACGTGAAATGGGAATGGATCCCGATCGCGAACCGCCGTTCTTTTTCTCCAAGCCCGCCGATGCGATCGTCCCGAACAACGCCACGATCCCCTACCCTCCGCGTACCGCGAACCTGCATCACGAGATCGAACTGGTGGTCGCGGTGGGCAAGGCCGGGCGCGACATCGCCCTGGACCGCGCCCTCGATCACGTATATGGCTATGCGGTCGGCAATGACTTGACGCGCCGCGACCTGCAAGCAGCAGCGCGCGAGCAAGGACGCCCCTGGGATACGGCCAAGGCGTTCGATCGTTCCGCCCCGATCACCGCGATAACGCCGGCGGCGCGCAAGGGGCATATCCAGCAAGGCCGGATCTGGCTTATGGTCAATGGAGAGATGCGCCAGCAAGCAGACCTGTCCGAGCTGATCTGGAGCATTCCGGAAATCATCACCGAGCTGTCGACTTTGTTCGAACTCGTCCCCGGCGATCTGATCTACACCGGAACCCCGGCTGG
>JBEBRC010000108.1:0-11392 GCA_040395055.1 Steroidobacter denitrificans | reverse complement strand
CGCTGAATTCCGGCAGCGCCGGAAAGGCGCCGAACTTCACAGCGTAGTTGAGGCTGCCTCCGAGCACTACGTCGACGGCGGTGAAGTGCGTGCCCAGCAGCCAGGGGTCGGCCTGGGCGATACGTTTCATAAGGACTTCCACCACCAAGTCGTAGGAACCCCAGCCGGCCTGGCGGGGGTTCATCTGGAAGCCAGCGAACTTCTGCGTCATCGCTGCCTCTACGTTGGCACAGAAGACCATCCAGCGCAGGTACTCCCCGCGCTGCGGATCATCGATTGCCGGCGCGAGATCGTTGGGCGATTTGTACCTGTCGGCGAGGTAGAGGGCGACGGCCACCTGTTCGCTCACCGACTGGCCATCGTCGACTATCGCGGGAACCTTGCCCAGAGGACTGATGGCGAGGAATTCCGGCGTGCGCATCGAGCCGTCCTCGTACTCGACCGGCACGATCACGTAGGGAATGCCCAGTTCCTCCAGCAACCAGCGGGCCAGCTGCGCGCGCGACTGGGGGTTGTGGTACAGGGCGACTGGCATGGTGCCATTCATAGCGCATTTGCGGCGGCGTGACCAGCCGGGACCGCCGAGACATTGTTTACAGACTTATTCCGCCAACAGGAAGGGCATACCTAATTTACCCGGTAGGACACAAAGTATCCCCTTGAACTGGCTGGATTTATTCGGCTGAGCCAGCTGACGATTCACTTAACTGGTAGCGGATACAGCAAAGAATGAAGTTATATTGGCACGGGCGCTAGGCCACTCGCTTCACGTTGCTCTGACGCTGCTTGAGTAGACTCTCGGCTGGTATGCCGAAGCGAGTATGCAGCCCGGTTCCAAGTCGTCAATGAACTCGTACCGCGGCCGGCCGCAGATCCAATGCATCGGGCAACGTGCGATGCTCCGTTGTTCGAGCTGGCGGATGGGGCTGTCGCAGCTTGTGCTGCCTGAGGTACTCGACGAGATGTGTTCCCAGATCGCGGACGTCGTCCTCGGCGCCATGGATGTAACTCGACTTGCGCCGCCGCATGAAACTCAGCCCGAGCGCATAGAGCCCGGGCGAATCGATCACGCCGCCGTCATGGCGCAGCCGCCCCCGTCGATCCAGCACCGGCACCTTGAGCCATGAATAGTCCGCGCGGAAGCCGGTGGCCCAGAGCACCGTCGAGATCGGTGCGCGCGCCAGATCGAGGGCGAGGCGCGGCATGGCAGGCACAGGTGTCGGCCCGAATCTCTCGGGCGGCGCGATAGCACTCGCACCGTGCTGTTCGATCCAGCGATCGATACGCTCCAGGAGGCGCGCCAGCTTGAGATCGGCCATTGCGCAGTGATTGCGCAGCGACCCGGAAAACTGGAGCCGGTTGCCGTCGAGGCCGACCAGGCGCCCGACGACCTCGACCCCCAGCGCCAGCAAAGCGTTCAAGTCGAGCATGCGCCGCTCGGGCGAGCCCACCAGCTGCGGCGACGGCACGCGGCGCGCTCGGATGAGATCCTCGACTTGGTCGAAACGCTCATCGAGGATGCCGACGGCCTCAAGCCACCATTGAATGTCCCGCCCGCGATAAAGACGCGGCAGCCGGATATGCTCGCCGACTGCGATCGTCACAGACCGTCCCGAGCGCCGGATTTCCTCGGCGAGTTGCAGGCCCGTGGCCGAGGCGCCGACGACCAGCACACCGCCCGGGTCGAGGTCCTCGGCGTTGCGATACTCGCCCGCCGTGAGCGTGCGCACGCTCTTCGGCAACCGCCGCGCGAGTTCGGGCACGAGCGCTACGCCATGCGCGCCGTGCGCAAGCACGACGGCACGGCAACGCCAGGCGCCGCGGTCGGTCTCGACGATGTAGCGCTCGTCGTCGGCGCGCAGCGAGGTCACTGTCGTACTTGTTCGTACAGGCGCGCCGATGAACTTCGCGTAACGCTCGATGAATGCGGCCACTTCGGCCGAGGTCATGTAGCCATCGGGGTCGGGCCCCACATAGTGTTGGCCGGGTAGCCGCGTCTGCCAGTTCGGTGTGAGCAGACGCAGCGAATCCCAGCGCTGGTGGCGCCACGCATGCGCCACCTCGCCGCGCTCGAGCACCAGGTGCTCGACGCCGTGCGCGGCGAGCACCCGACTCATCGCCAGACCCGAATGACCAGCACCGACCACGACCGTGTCGACACTGCCGGCTGCGCCGAGCGATCGCCGCGCCGTACTCATTACTGCACCTCGACCGTGACATTCGTCGGGTTCGTCAGGATGTCGAACACCGCCGAACGACGTTGCGATTGTGCGACCAGCGCAGCGATCTCCTCGCGCGTCGCATCGGCGTCGATGCGGAACGTCACCTTGATACCGTCGAAGCCGTTGCGCACCTCGCTGTCGACGCCGAGGATACCCTGGATATCCATGCCCGCTTCGACGATCGCTTCGACCGAACGCAGCTGAATGTTCCGATTCTGCGCCACGGCGGCAACCCCCGCCGTCAAGCACGAGGCGAGCGCCACGGCGACGTACTCAACGGGCGTCGGTCCATTGTCCTCGGCCGCGAATACCTGCGGATGATCGACGTCGAAACGAAACGCCTGCTTGTGCGACTGCTCGGCGCCCAGGCCGTAGAAGCCTTGCACGAGCGAGCGGCTGTGCGTGCCTCTGACCCAGTTGCAGCTCGCGCGCCATTGAAATCGACCGCCTTCGGGGGCCTCGGCCAGCATTGCACGCGCCCCGAGCAGCGCCTCGACGTTGACGCCGTTGTCGACTTTGATCGTGCTTACATTCATCGCATGCTCCTCGTCTGTTCGATTGAGCCGGCCGGCGGCCGGGCAGGAAAGGACAATGGGCTCCGGCCGTTGAACCGAGCGTGGGTGCGGACGTGGAATTTCTCGCACTGGCACACTCGGCCCGGGCTTGCGCACTGCATCAATGAACAGGGCGAACCAACGCGGCGCCGATCGCCGCCGGCGAACGCTCGAATTCAGCATCGCCGCCGCCGAGACGCGGGCAGAAAAACCACGGTCCTTCCCACGGGCGCTGCCACGGTGCAAAGCCAGCATGTGCCCCAAGACGACCCGCAGGGAGAGACCGATGGCCCGCTACGCGAATATTCTTGAGACGATCGGCAACACGCCGCTGGTAAGGCTCGGCCCACTCACGACGCCCGGCGTGAACGTCTACGTCAAGCTCGAGTCCTTCAATCCCATGGGCTCGGTCAAGGACCGCATGGCGCACGCCGTGATCGAGCGCGCCGAGCAGACCGGCGAGCTCCGGCCCGGCCAAACCGTTATCGAAGCCACCAGTGGCAATACTGGTATCGGGCTGGCGATGGTCTGTGCCCGAAAAGGCTATCCGCTAGTGGTGACGATGGCCGAGAGCTTCAGCGTCGAGCGGCGCAAGTTGCTGCGCTTTCTGGGGGCCAAGGTCGTGCTGACACCGGCCGCGGAAAAGGGCACGGGCATGCTGGCGAAGGCCCGGGAGCTGGCACAGACGCACGGCTGGTTCCTGTGCCGGCAATTCGAGAACGAAGCGAATGCCGATGTCCACTCGCGCACCACGGCGCAGGAAATCCTGCGCGACTTTGCCGGCGAGCGCCTCGACTATTGGGTGTCGGGGTTCGGCACCGGCGGCACGCTCAAAGGGGTCGCGCGTGTGCTCAAGCAGGCGAGCCCCGTCACGCGCGTGGTCGTGGCGGAGCCCGACAACTCCCAATTGCTCGGCAGCGGCATCCGCCAGCCGCGCAACGCCGACGGTTGCCCCCGCGAGAGCCATCCGCGCTTCCGTCCGCATCTGATGCAAGGCTGGTCGCCGGACTTCATCTCGAAACTCACGGATGATGCCGTCAGCGCAGGCCTCGTGGATGAGATCGTGCCCGTCGCAGGCAGCCAAGCGCTGGAACTCGCCCGCGCGCTGGCGCAGCGCGAAGGCATCTTCGTCGGCACCTCCAGCGGCGCGACGCTTGCAGCCGCGCTGACGGTCGCCCGCCGTTCACAACCTGGCACGAACATCGTCTGCATGCTGCCCGATACGGGCGAGCGGTACTTGTCGACGCCGCTGTTCGAGCACATCGGTGAAGCAATGACGGCCGAGGAACTCGCGTTGTCGCGCTCGACGCCTTCATGCCGTTTCGACGCGCCCTCGCCGGCACCCTCAGCGAGCCCCGCCACGGCTGCATCGGCCGTACAGCTCGATGCGCAAGCCGTACGGTTCGTCGAGGATGTCATCCGCGACCAGCCGGTGGTGTTGTTCGCGCTGGAATGGTGCGAGTTCTGCTGGTCCGTGCGCAAGCTGTTCACGCAGCTCGGCATCTCGTACCGCAGCGTGGATCTGGACTCGGTTACGTACCAGGACGGCGATCTCGGCGGCAAGATTCGCGCCGTGCTCGCGGCGCGCACGGGCGCGACCACGATCCCGCAGATCTACATCGGCGGCACACCCGTCGGCGGCGCCACGGACCTCTTCGAGGCCTGGCGCAACGGCACGGCGCGCGAGCTGCTGGCAAGAGCGGGCGTGGCATTCGCCGACTCCGATCTCGACCCCTATTCACTGCTGCCGCAGTGGCTGCAGCCACGCAAGAGCGCGTGAGGTGCATCATGCGCACCGACACCTTGCCTGTCATCGATATCGCCGATCTGGAGCGCGCCGCGACGCGGCGTGCGATAGACGATGCATGCCGTGAGTGGGGATTCTTCCAGATCCTCGGCCACGGCATTGATGAGTCGACGATCGCCGCCCTGCGCCGCGAAATGCGCGCCTTTTTCGCACTGCCGTCAACGGCCAAGCAGGCGATCGTACGCACCGCCGAGAACCCGTGGGGTTTCTACGATCGCGAGCTGACCAGGCATACGCGCGACTGGAAGCAGATCTACGACTACGGGCCGCCCGACGGCGCCGCAATGGCCCCGCAGCTGCCGCACGACTTGCCCGGATTCGAGCACGCGCTCGAGCGCTTCTACGTCGCGTGCGATGCGCTCGCACTGCAGCTGGTGGAGGTCATCGCAGGCAACCTCGGCATGCCGGCCGGTGCGCTCACGCCCTGCTTCAGGCCGGACCACACAAGCTTCCTGCGGCTCAACTACTATCCGCCCTGCCCGGCAGCGGCTTGCCCAAGCGCGCTGCCGGGGCACCTCGGCGTGAACCCGCACACCGATGCCGGCGCCCTGACACTGCTGCTCCAGGACCAGCAGGCAGGTCTGGAGGTCCTCCACGAGGACCAGTGGCATCTCGTCGAGCCGCGCCGCGACGCACTGGTGGTCAATATCGGCGACATCGTGCAGGTCTGGTCCAACGACCGCTACACGGCAGCGCTCCATCGCGCCCTGGTGTCGGCCGACGCCGAGCGCTTCAGCTCGCCGTTTTTCTTCAATCCAGCCTACAGCACCGGGTACGCACCGTTGCCCTCGACCGTCGATGCAGCACACCCGCCGCGCTACCGCCCCATCAACTGGGGCGAATTTCGCGCCCGCCGCGCCGCGGGCGACTACGCCGATCATGGCGCGTACCTGCAGATCAGCCACTACTTGCGTCAGTAGGAGAACCCTCATGGCCTTCATCGATACCATTCACGCCAGCGACGTGACCGGCGAAGCACTCGCCATGTACCAGCACCAGCAAGCCCACTACGGCTACGTGCCGAGCTACGCGACCGTGTTCAGCCACCGCCCCGAGGTCATGCAACGCTGGGCGCAATTGCTTTCGGCCATCAAGCGCCCCATGGAGAAGCGGCGCTTCGAGCTCGCCACCTTCGCTGCCGCGCAGCAGCTCCGCAGCACACTGTGCACCGTTGCGCACGGCAAGGCGCTGCTGGAATTCTTCTGCGTTGAGGACGTCATGGCGATGGCGCGCGGAGACATCCCAAGCTCGCTCTCGCTCGCCGATGCGGCACTGGTGCGATTCGCCCGCGCAGTCGCACGCGACGCATCGGCCGTCACCCCCGGCGACATCGCCGAGCTCAAGCACCACGGCTTCGATGATGGCGAGATCTTCGACATTGCCGCGGCCGCGGCCGGCCGCACGTTCTTCACCAAGCTCATCGAGTCGCTCGGCGCGGCGACCGACGCGTCCATGCGCGCGACCGACAGCGCACTGCTGGCGGCGCTGACCGTCGGCAGGCCAATCGAGTTCGTCGAGCCGCAGCGGCTTCAGCGAGCTGGATTCTTGAATCATGCACAGCGCGCGTGACACACACGCCGCTCGCGACCACCACGGAGACGAGGAGATGACGAGCAAACACATAGGTGCATGCTTCTGCGGGGCCGTCGCACTCGAGGTCTCGGGCGAGACCGTGCTGCGAATGCGCGACGGGCTGCCGAAGTTCAAGGATTTTCCAGCCGAGCTCGGAGGCTCCGGCGCGACCCTGCCGGAGTGAGCAGGAGCGCATTGCGCGCTACTGGAGCGCTCAGCGGCGCAAGATTGTGCTCGACGCGAATGGACATCGATGTTAGATATCGATGCCATCCATGGATACCGAGCTGGCACGCACTTTTCTGGCCGTCATCGCCACGGGGAGCTTCGTCGATGCGGCCCATCGCCTGCATGTGACCCAGTCCACCGTGAGTGCGCGCATCCAGCGCCTGGAAGACGAGTTGGGCGCCGAGCTGTTCACGCGCAACAAGGCCGGCACGGCCTTGACGCCGGCCGGGCGCCAGTTCCAACGTCATGCCTCGATTCTCACCCGCACCGTCGAACAGGCGCGCCAGGAAATCGGCATCGTGACCGGATTTCGCGCCACCTTGACGGTCGGCGGGCGGGTCGGCATGTGGGAAGACCTGTTGTTGCGCTGGCTGCCTGCCTTCGCTGCCCTGGCGCCGGATATCGCCGTGCGGGCGCTGATCGGGTTCGAGGACGATCTGATGCCGGCCCTGATAGAAGGCCGGGCGGATATCGCCGTGATGTATACGCCACAGGCACGACCGGGACTCACCGTCGAGCCACTGCTGGAAGAACGGCTGGTCATGGTGTCGACACGGCCGCATCCGCCCAGCGAGCCTGAACGCGATTATGTTTATGTGGATTGGGGACCTGAGTTCTTTGCCCAGCATGCGCTGGCATTCCCCAACTTCGTCGGCGCGGCACTGACGGTGAACATCGGCTGGCTCGGCTTGCAGAAGATCCTCGCCCATGGCGGCAGCGGTTATTTCCCGCTGCGCATGCTGCATGAACACGAACTGGCCGGGCGGCTGCATCGGGTGACGAGCGCACCCGAATTCCGGCTACCCGCCTACCTGTGCTATGCCTCGAAGGTGAATTCCCAGGCGCTGGCGCTTGCCGTCGACTCCATTCGAGGCGTGGCCGCCGACGCCAGGTGACGACAGTGCTCGGCCGACTCACTCGACTCGCCCAGTCGACTGGGTGGCTCGATCAGCGCTGCCACAGGATGAGGGGCGCCTCCAGAGGAACGCTGGCGTCGGCCAGCCGCGCCACGATGCGATGCGTGTAGTCCGTCGCTGGCCGCGAGGCGGACACTTGCGCGCCATAGACATGACCGTTGGCCTCGCCGCTCAGCGCCCGCAGACGAACCATCTCCTGGCGCACGGCCGTGCCACCCGTTTGTGCATTCGCGTACAGCTCCACGCGCACCGATTCCGGCGCGGTCGCATCGAGATACACCTGCACTTCGAATTGGTACTCGTCCCCTGTCCGCTCCACCCGCATATCGCCGAACCGCAGTGCACTCCATTGGCGCTCGAGGGCCTGGCGCGCATCCACCAGCCGCGATCCGCGCGCGCCTCGTTCGGCGGCTCGCTCGCGATAGGCTGCCGCCGCCGGAAGATAGTATTGCAGCGTGTATTCGCGCACTACGCGGTTGGTGGAAAAGCGCGGCGTCAAGCTCGCCATGCTCTCGCGCATGCGCGCCACCCAGGCGGCGGGAATGCCATTGGCATCGCGCTGGTAGAACTGCGGTACCACTTGCTGTTCAAGCAAGGAATACAGCGCCTGCGCATCCCGTGCATCCTGGGCAGGATCGTCCCCATGCTCAAGTCCATCGCCGATCGCCCAACCGACCGCCGGCGAATACGCCTCCGCCCACCAGCCATCCAGTGCCGAAAGATTGATGACGCCGTTGACCAGCACCTTCATGCCGCTGGTGCCACTGGCTTCCCAGGGACGCCGAGGCGTATTGAGCCAGACGTCCACTCCTTGCACCAGGTGCTCGGTCAGCAGCATGTCGTAGTCGCCGAGGAAGATGACATGCCCGCCCGCCGAGGACTCTCGAATGAACCGGGTCCATTGCCGGATCAGCGCCTGCCCGGCCAGATCCGCCGGGTGAGCCTTGCCCGCCAGGACGAGCTGAACCGGCCGCTGCGGATTCATCAGTATGCGCAGCAGTCGACCCGGATCATGCAGCAGCAAGGTCGGCCGCTTGTAGGTCGCGAAGCGACGCGCAAAGCCCAGCGTCAAGGCATGCGGATCGAGCACCCTCTTCGCCGACTCGACGTGCTCGCGCGCCGCGCCGGAGGCCGCCAACTGTTGCGACAAGCGCTGGCGCGCATAGTCCACCAGCGTGGCCCTGCTGGTTTCGCGCAAGGTCCACAGATCCGCGTCCTCGATGCCTCGGATGTCGCGCTCCAGGGATTCGGTCGTTCCCAGCCATCGGCGCTTGCCGCACGCACGGCTCCACAAGGCATCCGCCTGCTCGGAATCCCACGACGGCATGTGCACCCCGTTGGTGACATATCCGACCGGCACTTCGTGCTCGGGCCAGCGAGCGAACAGCGGTGCAAACAATTGCCGGCTCACTTCAGCATGCAGGCGGCTGACGCCATTCACCGCCCCGCTGCCGCGTATCGCCAAGTACGCCATATTGAAGCTTTCCGACTCGTCGTGCGGATTCCGGCGGCCCAGGGCCAACAACTCATGCAGGCTCACACCCAGCTCCTGTTCGGCATAACCGCGCAGATACTGATCGATCAGCGACGGCGGGTAGCGATCGAATCCGGCGCTGACCGCGGTGTGGGTCGTGAACAAGTTTCCCGCGCGCGTCACGGCCATGGCGACCGCCAGCGGCTGCGACTGCTCCTGCATCATGTGGCGCGCCCGCTCGAGCACGGCAAAGGCCGCATGCCCTTCGTTGAGGTGACACACCTGCGGCCTGAGCCCCAGTTCCCGCAGCAGACGCCAGCCACCTATTCCCAGCAGCAGCTCCTGCTGCAGGCGCAACGGCGCGCCACCGCCATACAGCTCGCTGGTGATACCCCGCATCGCCGGGATGTTCGCCGGATCGTTGCTGTCGAGCAGATACAGCATCACGTTCCCGACTCGTACCTGCCAGGCGCGCAGCCAGATCGAATAGCCCGGCAATTCCATCTTCAGCCGCAGCCATTCATCGTTCGACCGGCGCACCGGCGTGACCGGCAGCTGTCCGGGATCGTTGTAGGGATACAGCGCCTGCTGCGCGCCATCCGCATCGATGATCTGGCGAAAGTAGCCTTGCTGGTAAAGCAGCCCGACGCCGACTACCGGCACGCCCAGATCGCTCGCCGCCTTGAGCTGGTCTCCGGCGACATTTCCCAGCCCGCCGGAATAAATGGGCAATGCCTCGCTCAGCATGAACTCCATGCTGAAATAGGCGATCCCCGTCAGCCCCTGCCGGTGTTCGAGCTGGTCGAACCATTTCGGGGCCGCCGACCGCTCCTGCATTGCCTGCAGGCGCGTATCGACTTGCCCGCGGAACGCCTGGTCCTCCCACACCTCACGCAGTCGCTCGCGCGACACGGTCTGCAGGATGACCCAGGGGTTGCGCGTCAAGTTCCACAACACCGGATCGAGCCGCCGCCACAGTTGATCCGTCGAGTGATTCCAGGACCAATGCATGTCCAGGGCGAGTTCGGCCAGGGATGAGAAACCTTCCGCATCCATGGGCAGCAGCCCATGGACAGGATTGCAGGCGCGCACCCTCCGGTTCACGACGCCGCCAGGGCATCGTCGACCATCGACTGCGCTTGCTGCAGGACATCCTGCAAATGATCCGGGCCGCGAAAACTCTCGGCATAGATCTTGTAGAGATCCTCGGTGCCTGACGGGCGCGCTGCGAACCAGCCATCCTGCGCCCGTACTTTCACCCCGCCAAGCGGCGCGCCGTTTCCGGGCGCACGCGTCAGGATGTCCAGGATTCTTTCCCCGGCCAAGTCGCTGCGCTCGATCTGCTGCGGCGACAATCCGCTCAAGATCTGCTTCTGGCGCGGCGTCGCCGGCGCATCGATACGCCGGAACACCGGCGCCCCAAAATCGCGCGTCAAGCTGTGGTAGAGCTCGCCTGGATCGCGCTGGGTGCGCGCCGTCATTTCCGCGGCCAGCAATGCTGCCACGATGCCATCCTTATCCGTGGTCCAGACGCTTGCGTCGCGGCGCAGGAACGAGGCGCCGGCGCTTTCCTCGCCGCCAAAACTCAATGAGCCCTGCAGCAGACCGCTCACGAACCATTTGAATCCCACCGGGGTCTCGTACAGCTTGCGACCTGCCTGGCCGGTGATCCGGTCGATCATCTGGCTGCTCACGATCGTCTTGCCGATGGCCGCCGACGGCGGCCATCGCGGCCGGTGCTGCAACAGATAGGAAACGGCCGCGCACAGGTAATGATTGGCGGGCAACAGTCCCGCGCCGCGGGTCACGATGCCATGGCGATCGTGATCGGTGTCGCAGGCAAAGGCGACATCGAAGCGGTCCTTGAGCACGATCAGGCTTTGCATCGCGTAGGAAGACGAAGGATCCATGCGTATCCGGCCATCCCAGTCCAGCGTCATGAAGCGAAAGGTGGGGTCGACGTCTCGATTCACGATCTCCAGCTGCAGCTGGTAGCGCTGCGCGATCGCACCCCAGTAATGCACGCCGGCGCCACCCAGCGGATCCACCCCCAGGTGCAGGCCCGAGCTATGAATCGCTTCCAGATCGATCACCGCCGCGAGATCGTTCACGTAGGCGTTCAAATAGTCGTAGCGGTGCGTCGTGGACGCTTTGAGCGCCTGCGCCAGCGGCATCCTGCGCACCCCCTGGAGCGCGTCCTGCAGGAAGGCGTTCGCCGCCGCTTCGATCCAGCCGGTGGCCTCCTCGTCCGCCGGACCGCCGTGGGGCGGGTTGTACTTGAACCCGCCATCGCTGGGAGGATTGTGCGAGGGCGTGATCACGATGCCGTCCGCCAGGGCGCCGCTTCGCCCGCGGTTATACGACAGGATGGCGTGAGACACCGCCGGTGTGGGTGTGTACTCATCGTCCTGCGCCAGCATCACCTCGACGCCGTTGGCCGCCAACACTTCCAGCGCGCTGGCGCAGGCCGGCTCGGACAGCGCATGGGTATCGATACCCAGGAACAAAGGACCATCGATGCCCTGCTGTCGCCGGTAATGGCAGATCGCCTGAGTGATCGCGAGCACGTGCGCTTCATTGAAAGTGCCGGCGAATGCCGATCCGCGATGGCCCGAAGT
>JBEBRC010000107.1:0-11484 GCA_040395055.1 Steroidobacter denitrificans | reverse complement strand
AGCAGGCGCAGGCGTTCCGCCATATGACTGGCTGGTGCGGCTGTCCCGCCCACGGCCCTCGCCGCCATGCTTTCGGATTCATGGCGGCGAGGGCCGTGAGCGGAACAGCCGCCAGAGTCAGTGGTCGCCTACTCGCCGATCGAAGGTGGGGCGGCCAGCTACGGCAATGGTGGCGGCACCAGGCCGGATATGGCCACCCTCCGGATGCGCGCTCTGGGCGCGGCCGGCATGATGCGCTCCAGGGCGCGAGGGCCATGGCGCATCGGGCGTGCATCACCCGGTTCAGCCTTGCTCCTTGACGGCCTCGAACTTGGACTTGGTGATGGCCTTCTTGTAGGCATCCTTGCCGGTGATGATGGCCTTGTCGAGCAGGTCCTGGATGGCGGAGTCCATGGTGCGCATGCCGTGCGCGGCGCCGCTTTGCATGGTGTTTTCCAGTTGATCGAGCTTGCCCTGGCGGATGAGGTTGGCGACCGCGGGCGTATTCACCAGGATTTCCAGCGCGGCGACCCGCCCGGGCTTGCCGGCGCGGGGAATCAGCTGTTGCGAGATCACGCCGCGCAGCGAGGTGGAGAGCATGGCGCGTACGTGGGACTGCTTGTCGGCAGGGAAGGAATTGACCATGCGATCGACGGTCGGCGCGGCGCCGTTGGTGTGCAGGGTGCCCATGACCAGGATGCCCATCTCGGCCGCGGTCACGGCGATGCTCATGGTTTCGTAGTCGCGCAGCTCGCCGACCAGGATGACGTCCGGGTCCTCGCGCAGCGCCGAGTGCAGCGCCTGGGAGAAAGACGGGCTGTGGGTGCCGATCTCGCGCTGGCTGATCAGGCAGTTCTTGCGCTGGTGCACGAATTCGATCGGATCCTCGATGGTGAGGATGTGCCCCTTGAGGCGCGAGTTCAGGTCGTCGACCATCGCCGCGAGCGTGGTGGACTTGCCGGAGCCGGTCTTGCCGGTCACCAGGATGAGGCCGTTGTTCACCTTGCACAGGTTGCGCACCGCGGCCGGCATGTTCAGCTGATCCAGGGTCAGGGCCTTGGAGGGAATCGCGCGGCAGACGCAGCCGAGCCCATAGAGATGGCGCATCACGTTGACCCGGAAGCGCGACACGCCGGGGATGATGTAGGCGAAATCCGCGCCGTGCTTTTCTTCCAGCCGCGCCACGGCGGCGCGCGGCATGATCTCCAGCAGCGTTTCTTCCACGAACTGCGGCGTCAGGACTTCGGGGCGCAGGGGCTGCAGTTCGCCATAGAGGCGCACGCGCGGCGGATCGCCGGCGATGAAGTGCAGGTCCGAGCCGTTCCTGCTCAGGACTTCCTTGAGATACTCATCGATGCGTCGCGCGACGTAGGTGCTGGTGGTCGCCAATGTCGCGGTGGGTTGTTCTGCGCTCACGTTGAGGAACCTCGGGTCAGCCCGGCGCCAGATCGAGCTTGGGCAGCATGCTGGTGTCCGTCACATAGCGCGAGAACTGGCGTTTGTCGACGGCGTATACATAGGCGTCATCCGGATCGATTTCCTTTGCCTGCACGTTTGCCAGCAGCGATTGGTCGAGCATCTGCATGCCCAGATCCTTGCCGGTCTGCAATTGCGAGGGAATCTGGTGTGTCTGGTCGGTCATGATCAGTTTCGCGATGGCGCGCGTGACCATCATTATTTCGCAGATCGCCTTGCGGCCGCGCTGGTCGGCGGTTTTCACCAGCACTTGCGTGACGACCGCGATCAGGCTCTGGGCGAGGAAGCTCTTGGTTTGTTCGCGTTCGTCGGCGGGCAGCGCGTCGACGATGCGATCGATGGTCTTGACCGCACCGGTGGTGTGCAGGGTGCCGAGCACCAGATGGCCGGTTTCCGCCGCCGTCATGGCCCAGCGGATCGTGTCCGCATCGCGCAGTTCGCCGACCAGGATCACGTCCGGATCCTCGCGCATCGCGGCGCGCACGCCCTCGGAAAACGAGGACAGGTGGGTGTTCAATTCGCGCTGGATGATCTGGCTTTGCTTGCTCTTGTGCACGAACTCGATCGGGTCCTCGAGGCTGATGATGTTCAGCCGGCGCGAGGCGTTCAGATGATCGATCATCGCCGCCAGAGTGGTGGACTTGCCGGTGCCGGTGGAACCGGTGACCAGGATCATGCCCTGATGGTTGTCACACAGTTTCTTCACCGCCGGGGGCAGTCCCAGGCGATCGAGCGTCGGGACGTCGGAGGGGATGGCGCGAAAGGTGGCGCCGACGCCGGTGTCCTTGCGAAATACGTTGACGCGAAAGCGTCCGCCGTTGGCGGCGACATAGGAGAAATCGACGTCGTATCCGCGGCGCAGCTGGTCCTGGTGGCTGCGGTTCATGATCTCGGCGACATAGCCTTCCAGCTCGGCCTGGCTCAGATCGCGAAACTTGATCGGCAGCAGATCGCCATGCATGCGCAGCATGGGCGGCATGCCGACGGCGAAATGAATGTCGGAGCAGCCTTGGTCGGTGCCGAGTTTCAGGAATGCATCGATACGCGCCATGTCACAGTTTCTCCAGCTGCTTTTCCAGGGCGGCGCGCAGCTCTTCCATGTTCTGGAAACGCTTGAGCTTGTCGACCGACATGGCTTTGCTGACCAGGTCCGAGATCTCCGGGGGCAGTTTCGGGTTGACGTCGATCGGTGTCTTGGCCTTGCCCTGCACGTGCTGGTACATCACCGACATGTGATCGCCGCGGCTGTAGGGTGGCTGGCCGGTGACCATTTCGTACAGGATGACCCCGACGCTGTAGATGTCGGCGCGTTCATCGACCTTCTTGCCCAGGATCTGCTCGGGCGCCATGTACTTCGGCGAGCCGATGACGTAGCCGGTCTTGGTGAGCTGGGTGTCGCCTTCCTTTTGCGCGGCGGCGACGCCGAAATCGACGATCTTCAGCAGCCGTTCGTTGTTGATCAGGATGTTCGCCGGCTTGAGGTCGCGGTGCACGATGCCGGCCTGGTGGGCGATGGTCATGCCGGTGGCGATGTCGATGCCGTATTGCAGGGCCACCGGCAGCGGCAGCGGTGTTTCGTTGACGATCTCGGCGCCCAGCGTGTGCGAGGGAAAGTATTCCATCGAGATGGCGTAGTTGCCGCGCATGAACAGGAAGTCATAGATGCGGATGACGTTCTTGTGCGTGATCTTGCGCGAGTAGCGCAATTCATGCACGAAACGTTTCATCATCTCCTCGTCCTGCGACACGTTGGGATTGAGGAACTTCAGGATCAGCCGCTCTTCGACGACGGTATCTTCCACCAGCAGTACGGTGCCGAACGCGCCCTTGCCGATCTTTTCGATGTACTTGTAGCGCCCCTCGATGATTTCCCCGGACTTGAGCGTGGAAATGTCGAGCTTGGCGCTGGCCGAGGCCGTGTCCTCGGCGCGCTTGATGACGGCATCGACGTCGCTGCGCTCGATCAGCAGGGTGCGGGCCGGCTCGGCCATTCTCGCGGCCTGTGCCTGTGCTGCCAGCGCGGTGCCGGAGTAGCGGCTGTCGATGTCCTCGATGGCGCGGATCGCCGCGTGCTGGATCGTCTGGTCGGTGGCCTGCGAGCCGGCGGCATGGATGTAGTCGCGCACACTGTCGGCGCGCTTGTCGTCCGCGAGCCGCGCCAGGGCATTGATGACCTCGACCTTGATTTCCTTCTCGGGCCGATCGAGCAGATGGATCAAGGATTCGATGACGCGGGTATCGCCCAGCTTTCCCAGGGCGCGCGCCACGGTCGGCAGGGAGCGGGTGTTCTCGGTGCCGAGCAATTCCAGCAGCGCGGGCACCGCCTTCTTGCTGCCGATTTCCGCCAGGGCATCCACCGCCCGTTCGCTGACCCACCAGTCCTTGTCCTTGGTGGCCTCGATCAGGAAGTTGACCGCGCGTTCGTCCTTGGTCTGGTTCAGGATCTCGATCGCGGCCCGGCGCACATCCTCGTCCTCGTCGCGGATGAGTTCGATCACGGCATCGACCACGCGCGGCCCGCCGATCTTGCCCAGCGCATCGGCCGCGCGCGTGCGCACCCACCAGTCGTCGTCCTTGATGACCTGCAGCAGGTGCTTGATGTCGCGGGTCGTGCCCAGGTGGTTGAGCACTTCCACCGCGGCGCGGCGTGCGTACTCGTTCTCGTCCTTGAGCACCTCGACCAGATACTTCATGGTATCCGGATCCTTGGCGCGCACGATGACGTCGATCGCGCGGTTCGCCACTTCCAGGTCCGGATCGCGCAACAATTGGCACAGCGGGGCGACGTTGACCGGTCCGCTCATCTTGGCCAGTGCGTTGAGCGCGGCCTGGCGGATCTGCTTGTTCGGATCGCGCAGCTGGGTCTGGATCGCCGCCGAGACCTCCGGGCGGTTGAAGCGCGACAGGATGTTGATGATGTGCATGCGCGCGACCGCGTCCTTGCCCTCGATGCGGCTGACGAGTTCACCGATCGAGGACTCATCGGCCAGTTCGCCGACGATGCGAAACAAGGCCGCCTTTTCGTTCGCTTCCTGGCTGTAGGCGTGGCGCAGCAGGTCGCGCACCGTGAAACGGTGCTTCTGGGCGCTGATGATCTCCAGCACCGCCGGCTTGGGGACGTCGTCGCGGTTCAGCAGTTCGATGAGCAGGTTGTGGTTGTAGTTGTGGCTGGCGGTCAAGGCCCAGCTCACGGCCGAGATCGTGCGCGAGCTGCCGTCGATGAGGCCTTGCACCAGGACGGGAAAGGACTTGTTGTCGACCAATTGGGAGAGGATCTCCATGTAGGAGGCGCTCTCTTTCTTGTCGGCGACGGCCAGCGCATCGAGAATCTTGGGGATCGCGCCCGGACCGACCTTGGCCAGCTTCTGCAGGGCCTTCTGCGAATCCGCGTGCAGCGGGTCGCCGATCCCACGGATCTGCGCAATCAGGCGCTCGGCTCTCAGGTCGGCAAAAAAGCTCATCGACTCGTTCCGGTACTCATCTCGTTATGTTGCGAACCGCGGGTCTTGTTTTCGCGCCGTGGCGCCGCGGCGGCCTGAACAGCGCAGGCCGAGCCCCGGGGCAGGCGCCGGTGGTCCATGCCACTGGCGTCCGCATTGAGTGTTATAGGGCATTATGCCATGTCCGCCGTAAGGCCGATGCGCTTCTGCCTCGTCCTTCGGCGCCGGCGTCCCAGGCCACGGGCCGGCGGGGAGTGGTCCTGCCCGGGGCCAAGGCGGCGCTGCCTGGGGCGCAGGCCATGGCGGCCGCCGGCGGCGCAATCCGCTACACTGCGCACTCCCGTCAACGGTTGTGCCAGCGGCGCGTAGCGGCCCGCTTCCCTCGAACCATGCAAACTTACCAACGGATACCATGAGCCAAGAGCGTGAAGCCGCGCTGCGCAGCGCCCTGCAGACCTATGTCGATCCTTACCTGGGCATCGACCTGGGCGCGGCCGGCGCAATCAAGGCGGTGCAGGTCGCCGGCGAGAAGGCGACGATCATGCTGGAGCTGGGGTTCCCCGCCGCCGGCTATGGCGCCGAGCTGGCCTCGGTGCTGCAGCAGCGTGGGGCGCAGGTCGAGGGCATCCGCCAGCTCGATGTCCAGGTTGCGTGGCAGGTCGCCTCGCACAGCGTGCAGCGCAATCTGGCCCCGATCCAGGCCATCCGCAACATCATCGTGGTGGCCTCGGGCAAGGGCGGGGTCGGCAAGTCGACCACGGCCGCGAACCTGGCGCTGGGACTGGCGCACGAGGGCGCGGCGGTCGGTTTGCTGGATGCGGACATCTATGGGCCGAGCCAGCCACAGATGATGGGCCTGAGCGCCCAACGTCCGGACAGTCCGGACGAGCGCAGCATGGTGGCGCCGGTCGCCTATGGCGTGAAGGTCATGTCGATCGGTTTTCTGATCGACGCCGAGCAACCGATGGTATGGCGTGGCCCAATGGTCACCCAGGCCCTGGCGCAATTGCTGGAGACGACTCGCTGGGGCGAGCTGGACTACCTGATCGTGGACATGCCTCCGGGCACCGGCGACACCCAGCTCACGCTGTCGCAGCGGGTGCCGATCAGCGGTGCGGTCATCGTCACCACGCCGCAGGACATCGCACTGCTGGATGCGCGCAAGGGCCTGCGCATGTTCGAAAAGGTGGGCGTGCCGGTGCTGGGCGTGGTCGAGAACATGAGCACTCATGTGTGCTCCCAGTGCGGCCACGAGGAACACATCTTCGGCTCCGGCGGCGGACGCCGGATGGCACAGCAGTATGGCGTGGATTTGCTGGGGGAGCTGCCGCTGGACATCCGTATCCGCGAACAGGCGGACGGCGGTCGGCCGACGGTCGTCGCCGAGCCCGACAGCGCGCTGGGGCGCGCCTATATCGACCTGGCGCGGCGCACCTCGGCGCGCCTGGCGCGTATGGCATTGACCCCGGGCGGGGCGTTCCCCACGATCACGGTCGAAGACACCTGATCGCCGGCTGCGAGCGATCGGCCGCCAGTGATCGCCCAAAGCGATCGTCTGGTGCCTAGCGGCGTCAACCAGAATCAATGAGAGCCAGGCGTCCTTCACGCATCGCCGCCATACCGGCAGTGCGCGCGCGAGTCATCGGCTCCGGAGTTTCCCTGCAGGAGTTTGCATGAGTATCAAGTCCGATCGCTGGATTCGTCGCATGGCCGGGCAAGGCATGATCGAGCCGTTCGAGCCGGGACAGGTGCGGGTCGCCGAGGATGGCAAGAAGATCATTTCCTACGGTACCTCGAGCTATGGCTACGACGTGCGCTGTGCGAACGAATTCAAGATCTTCACCAACATCAATTCGACCATCGTCGATCCCAAGAACTTCGAGTCCGGCAATTTCGTCGACCTGACCGCGGACGTCTGCATCATTCCGCCGAACTCCTTCGCACTGGCGCGTACCGTGGAATATTTCCGTATCCCGCGCAATGTGCTGACGATCTGCCTGGGAAAGTCGACCTACGCCCGCTGTGGAATCATCGTCAACGTCACGCCGCTGGAACCGGAGTGGGAAGGGCATGTGACGCTGGAGTTTTCCAACACCACGCCGCTGCCGGCGAGGATCTACGCCAACGAGGGCGTGGCGCAGATGCTGTTCCTGGAGTCCGACGAGGTATGCGAGATCTCGTACAAGGACCGCGGCGGCAAGTATCAGGGCCAGCGGGGGGTGACCTTGCCCAAGGCCTAGGCCCGGCCGCTATTGCTCCAGGGCGGTCAGTACCATCACCGTTTCGACCTTGCCTTTCCTGATCTGCTCCGCCCGTGCCGGCAGGTAGTCCAGTTGCGGGGCGAGCCACAAGCGCGAGACGCGGCTGGATCCGGTGCGTGTACTTTCATAGACGACGGTGTCGAACTTGCCGGCCTTGGTTTCCTGCGCCGCCGGTTCCTTGCGGGTGTAGGTGTAGTGCTTGATGCGATTGTCATCGATGAGCGCGACCGTCCCCGGCTCGCTGCCCCGCAGCAGGGCGGTGCTGACCGCGATCTGCAAGGATGAGCGGTCCTGCAATCCAGCCTCCAGCGGCAGGTCGATCGATTCGCCCTCGATCTGCCCGGTGACGCGTTCGCGCGCCCAGTCGAAATTCAGTTCGCCATCGTCTTTATTGCTTGTCTTGCCGTCGTCCAGCGTCCACGCCATCGGCCGCACGCCCTGCGGACCGATTTCCATGACGCTGCGCTCGATCGCCGCGCGGCTCACGAACAGCCGCGCCAGCGGGCTGGGGTCGGGGCGGGTTTCAAAGCTGTAGCGGCCGGTGGCAGGGTCGTGGGCGAAGGTGAAGGTGATCGTGCCGGCGCTCAGGCCGCGGTACGTCACCGCATAGCTGGCCACGAACGGCCGCGGCGTCGCGGCCGCGGTGCTCGCCTGGGGCAAGGTGTCGTTGGCGCGGTCCGGATCCGCGGTGGCGGCGCTGGCCGGCAATGCCGTGGCCAGCAGCGCTGCCCACAGCACCTTCCATGTTTTCGCGCCCTGTGTTTGTGCTGACATTTCGTTCCTGATATGTGCGGCGGAGGAGTCGGACTTGAGTTATGGCGTTGTTTCGACCGGCCCGCAGGGGCCCATTTGCTCGCTCAGGCCCCCCGGATTCCCGGGAAATCCCCCAGCGATCCTCAAGCAATCCCCACGGAATCTCCGGGGACACGCTCAGGGATCGAGGGCTCGCCCAGGGCTCGGTGGCGGCGTTTCCATCACGGGCATATCCAGGCGCTTGCCGTCCAGCCAGGCGTGGTGATCCCGGCATTCCAGCCGTCCCCGGGCGTACCAGTCGATGACCTGGGGATAGATCCTGTGTTCGCACCGCTGAACTCGCGCTGAAAGGCTGTCCTCGGTGTCGTGCGGCAACACGGCAATGCGCGATTGCATAATGAGCGGGCCGCCATCGAGTTCCTCGGTGACGAAGTGCACGCTCACGCCATGCTCGGTCTCGCCCTCCTGCAGCGCACGCCGATGCGTATGCAGGCCACGGTACTTGGGCAGCAAGGAGGGGTGGACATTCAGAATGCGCCCCGGAAAGGCGCCGATGAAATCCGGTGTCAGGATCCGCATGAAGCCGGCGAGCACGATGAGCTGCGGCTGGTAGCGCTGCAGCAGCAGCTGCAGGGCAAGATCATAGCCGGCACGGTCGGGGAAATCGCCCGGCTCGAGCACTTCGGTGGCTAGCGACATTGCCGCGGCAATGGCCAGCCCGCCGGCCGCGGGCCGATTGCTGATCACGACGCGCACCTCCACCGGCAGCTCGGCGCGCGCCGCGCGCTCGGCGATCACACGCATATTGCTGCCATGGCCCGAGATCAGGATGGCGATCGGCAGCCGCCCGCCGGCCGCGGGCTCCGGTGCACTCATTAGTGAATGATCACGCCGCCATCGCCACGACGCACTTCGCCGATCACCACCGGCTGCTCGCCTTGCCCGCGCAGGAACTCCAGCGCCTTGTCGCAATGCTCCGCCGCCACGCAGACCGTCATGCCGATGCCGCAGTTGAAGGTACGGTACATTTCCTGGTCAGGAATGCTGCCTGCCTGCTGCAGCCATTCGAAGACCGGCGGGCGTTCCCAGGTCTGCGAGCCGATGATGACTTCCAGGCCTTTGGGCACGACGCGGGGGAGGTTCTCGGTGATGCCGCCGCCGGTGATGTGCGCGAAACTGTGTACGTTCACCACCTTGGCCAGGGCCAGCAGCGGTTTCACATAGATGCGCGTCGGCGCCAGCAGTGCGTCGTACAGCAATCCGCCGTCGATCCGCGTGGTGGGCGTCGCCTTCGCCGCCTGCAGCAATTTGCGGATCAGCGAATAACCATTGGAATGCGGACCGGAAGAGGGCAAGCCGATGATGGCATCGCCCGAGCGGGTGCGACTGCCGTCGATGATGGCGTCTTTCTCCACGATGCCGACGCAGAATCCCGCCAGGTCGTAATCGCCCTCGGCGTACATGCCGGGCATTTCCGCGGTTTCCCCGCCGATCAGGGCGGCGCCAGCCTGCACGCAGCCTTCCACGATGCCCTTGATCACGGCTTCGGCGACGTCCACGCTGAGTTTGCCGGTGGCGTAGTAGTCGAGGAAGAAAAGCGGCTCGGCGCCTTGCACGATGACATCGTTGGCGCACATCGCCACCAGGTCGATGCCGATCGTGTCGTGGCGCGCGGTGTCGATCGCCAGGCGCAGTTTAGTGCCGACGCCGTCGGTCCCGGAAACCAGCACCGGGCGGCGAAAGCGCTCGATCGGCAGCTCGAACAGCGCGCCAAAGCCGCCGAGGCTACCGAGTACTTCGGGACGCATCGAGCGCTTGACGGCCGGCTTGATGCGCTCGATCAGTGCATCGCCGGCTTCGATGTCGACGCCGGCGTCTTTATAGGTAATCGGCTTGAGAGTGGACATACGGCCTCGGGGGAAGTGGCTGTGTTATTTTACACGACGTTCCATATGGTCTCTTACATGAATCGAGTACTTGCGCCCATGGCGTTGTCCCGCAGCCTCCCTGTCGCCCGTTCTTGCCGCCGCCTGCCGCGCCTTGCGCTGTGCAGTCTCGCCTGGCTGTCGGCATTGTTCGCGCTGCAGGCCACGGCGGCGACCATCGATCCCTACGCCACCGTGCAGCCGGTTGCGAGTTCGCGCGAGGCGGCGTTCGTGGAGGCGCTCAAGGCAGTGGTAGTGCGTGTCAGCGGGCGGCGCGATGCCGTGGCGCAGCTGGGCTCCGCACTCAATTCGCCTCAGCAGTACATACAACGTTTCGGGTTGATTTCCCAGGATCAGCTGGAAGTCCGGTTCGACAGTGTCTCGATCGATCGCTTGTTGTCCAATGCCGGCCTGCCGATCTGGGGCCATGAGCGCCCGGTGGTGCTGGTGCTGCTGGAGCTGGAGGCGGGCGGCGCCACACGCCTGGCCGGCGGTGAAACACCCGCGGAATACGAAATCGTCGCCAAGGCCGCCCAGGAGCGCGGGCTGCCGCTGAAGTGGCCCACGGATGCACTGGATCGGCCGGGGACGGATCCTGCAAGCTTGATGCAGGCGGCGGCACGCTATGGAGCGAATGCCGCGCTACTGGGCCGGGCTCGCGGCGCTGCCGTTGATTGGACCCTGGTTTCCAGCGATGGCACGGCGCAAGCGCACGGGGGGCTTGAGCAGGGGGTGCACCTGGCCGCCGATACCTTCGCGCGCGTATTCGCCGTTTCCGGGTCGACCCTGGACAGCGTGCTGGTCGAGGTGTCGGGAATCTCTGATCTGGATGCGTATGCGGCGACCTTGAACTATCTGGAAGCCATGACCCTGGTGCGCGCCGTGGCGTTGGAGCAGGTCTCCGGCGACAGCATGCGTTTTCGCCTGGCCGTACGCGGCGATGCCTCCGTCTTGCGCCGCGCCATCGCGCTGGACGGCCGGCTGGTGCCGGTGTCGGACGCGGGCGGTGGTGCCGGCCTGGCATTCCGCTACCAGCCCTGATCGGCTGGTAGTGCCAGGGATTTTCGATAGGCGAGTGTGATGATGCGGCACATTCCGAACGCGCTGTGCGTGCTGCGCATGCTGCTGGTGGTACCCATCGCCTGGCTGCTGAGCGAGGGAGAGTACTCGCTTACCTTGGGTCTGTTCGCGTTCGCGGCGGCCACCGATGGGCTGGACGGCTTCCTGGCCAAGCGCTACGACTGGACTTCCGAGCTGGGGACGATCCTCGATCCGCTGGCGGACAAAGTGCTGCTGGTCAGCGTATTCGTCACGCTCGCCGCCTTGGGGCTGGTGCCGGTGTGGCTGGCGGCGACGGCGGTCGCGCGCGACATCACGATCAGCGTGGGCGCTATCGTCTACCAGCGCCTTTACGGCTACCCGCAAGGCCGGCCGACCCTCATCAGCAAGTTCAATACCTTGTGCCAGATCCTGTATCTGCTGTTCGTCGTCGCCGCCAGCGCCATGGATCGCGCAGAGCATGTCCTGGCCACGGTACTGGGCGCGCTGGTGTTCGTGACCACGGTCGTCAGCGGCCTGGACTACGTCATCACCTATTCGCACAAAGCGATCGATGCCAACCGGCAGCGCCGCGGCGTGGCCTGATGCGCG
>JBEBRC010000106.1:0-11561 GCA_040395055.1 Steroidobacter denitrificans | reverse complement strand
ACGCCACGGGCGGTCACCTCGCTGGCCATCGCCACCAGCCGCAGCCTCAGGCTCAGCCAGGTGGCCAGCGAAATGCCGAGAGGCTTGCCCAGCACCAGTCCCAGCACGATACCCAAGGTCAGCGAAGTCGAGGCCTGCACGGCATCGCCCATGCCGCGCAAGTCCACACCGGCATTGGCCAAGGCGAACACAGGGATGATCCCGAATGTCACCCAAGGATGCAAGGCGAGCTCGACCCTGAACAATGGCGGCAGCATCTCCCGCTGTGAGAATCCCAGGCGCCGTATCGGTGGCAGGAGCCGATGGGGATCGCTGCCCTGCGCGCTGGCACGCTGCCCGAACTCTTGCAGCGCATCGCGGGCGTCGGCCAGCAGATCGGCACGCGCCGTGCGTGGCACGACAGGGGTCAGCAAGCCCAGGGCCACACCCGCCAGGGAAGGATGGATGCCTGCATAGAGCAGGCCCGACCAGATGATGAGGCCGGGTACGCTGTAGGCGAGCGCCGCGCCGATACCAAGACGCTGCATGGCGAATACCGACAGGACGCCGCAGGCTGCGATCAGCAAGCCGAGCCATTGCAGCCCGCTGGTGTAGAACATGGCGATGATCAGGATCGCCGCGATGTCGTCGATGATGGCGATGGCCAGCAGCAAGACGCGCAGTTGGACCGGCACGCGCTTTCCCAGCAGCGCCAGCACGCCGACGGCAAAGGCAATGTCGGTTGCGGTCGGCACGGCCCAGGCGTGGCGCAGCAGCGGGTCGTCGTTCAGCGCCAGGAAGATGAGCGCCGGCATCATGACGCCGCCCGCCGCGGCAATGAGAGGCAGGGCGGCCAGGCGAGGCGTGGACAGAGAGCCGTCGTGCATCTCGCGCCGGATCTCCAGTCCGACGACCAGGAAGAACAGGGTCATCAAGCCATCGTTGATCCAGAAATGCAGCGATTGCTGGCTGACCCAGGTGCCCCAGCCGATGGTGAGCGGCGTATGCCACAGAGCGTGGTAAGCGGAGGACCACGGCGAGCTGGCCCAGATCAATGCCACGACGGTCGCGATCAGCAAGGCGATGCCGCCGGCGACTTCCGTGCGCGCGAAGCGCTGCAGTGACTGGAAAATGCGTGCGAAGACAGGTTTATGCATGCCGCTGAACCTTACAGGAGTAAGTTGCTGGCGGCCCGACCAACACGAAACCTGTCTTGCCGCTGGACGCGGCGCAACACCCGGCGAATCTTTTACACGTGGAGCCGCCAGGGTTCAACCTGAAATTTCGTGAGCGCCGGCAATGGTGCTGGCTCAATAACGCCACAAGACCCCGGCCGAGGGTACCAGCGGCAGCCACGAATCGATGTCGCGCGCGTAGTTCAACGAGCCATCCGGGTTGCGTGTGAGGGCGTAGCGCACGCAGCAGGGATTGCGTCGGGACGTGACATTGCTGGCCTCGACGAACACATCCAATGCGCCACGCGGCAGGATGAAGGTACGGGTCAGGCGAAAGTCCAGCGAGTCGTAGGCGCGAAAGCGGCCCCGGTTGCGCCGTTCCAGGACGATTTGCGGCGGCCCCGGGTCGGAGACTTCCAGCAGCGTCGTCGGCCAGCCGCTGTGAAAGCTGTTGGTGAGCGTTGCGTTCCAGGGGCCCTTTGCCCAGGTCAGGCCAAGATGGACGGCATGGCGCTGGTCCCAACTGCGCGGCACGCGGTGTCCGTCGATACGATCTTCCGTGCGCGACCATCCGTAGCTGAACCAGCCGCTCCAGGAGCCGCGAGGTTCGGTACTCAGCATCACTTCGACGCCCTCCGAGCGCGCACCTTGCGGATCGATCATGATGCGGTCGAACTCCGCTTCGGGGAACAGCACCAGCGGGTCGAACAGGTTTTCGAAGCGCGGGTTGATGCGGCGGTAATCCTTACGATAGATCTCGATTCGCAGATCGAGTCCGGCCGCGAAGGAGTGGTCCAGGCCCAGGATCGCATGGTCGGCGCGTTGGGCCGGATGGAAATGCTCGACGCCGTCTTCGACCTGCAGTTCATTGATGCCTTGCGGCTGGAAGTAGCGTCCCCAGGTTGCGCGCCAATGCGTGCGCGGCGTCGGGGCGTACAGCAGGCTCAGGCGTGGACTCCACTGTTCGCCATCATCCGAGCCGTCGTAGGTTTGCGTGTCCACCCGCATGCCACCTTGCATGGTCCAGTGCCCGTCCAGCCGCACCAGCGCATCCCAATATGCCGAACTCTCGAAACCATCGGGTTCGAGGCGGACGCGGCGTGTGCGCTCGCTGCCGACGGAGCCGGGAAAGGGGAATTGCGCTTCGGTACGCAGCATGCTCTGGTAGTCGTACTGGCCCCACAGGCGTCGCACCTCGGCACCGAAGCGGTGCTGGATCCTGCCGCTGGCAAGGCTGTTCTCCAGGCGCAGGCCGACGATGTGGAACAAGCGTTCGTCGCTGACGCTTCCCACGCGCGCTCCGGGCTCCTCCACCTCGCCGTGCCGCTCGTTGGACAGGTCCGTGAACGAGGCGATCAGACGACTGGAGCCGCGCCGCGACCAGTCGTGTTCCAGCGTTGCCCAGGCATAGACATTGCGGTAGTGCGCGCGCGTGCGTTGCGCACCTGCCCGCTTGAGCGCATCGATGGCATCGCTGGATACCAGCAGGTTGAACATGGAAGTCGTGCGATCACTGACTGCGAAATCCACCCGGCCGAAGCCATCCCAATAGTGCGGCTCGCCGAAATCGCTCTCGCTCAGGTACGCCAGATCGCCCACGTTGCTGCGCCGTCCGGACAGCATTGCATGGCCGCGACCGTCGGCGAACTCCGAGGCGGCCAGCGCGCTGGCGTGAAACAGGTTCAGCCCCAATTCGTAGTACCGCGGCTGCGCCGGCCGCACCGTGGTGGCGTCGATGACGGCGCTCAGGTGATCGCCGTAAATCACCGGGAAGCCGCCGGAATAGAATTCCAGACTCTCGATCACTCGCGAATCGAGCAGGCTGACCGGGCTGAGAAAGTTCTTCAAATGAAAGGGCTCGTACAGCCGCAGTCCATCGAGCACGATGGCCGTCTCGTCGGGCAGACCTCCGCGCACCGCACCGATGCTCGAGAATCCATTGGTGGTTGTACCCGGCAGGCGTTGCACGGCCCGCAGGGTTTCGTCGGCGAGTCGCGGCATGTTCTTGACCTGCTCCTGGGTCAGGAAGGTCGGCGCGGCGATGTTTTCCGCGGCGAGTGTATAGCGGCTGGTCTGGACCACGACCTCCTCGAATGTCGGGGTGGAGCGAGCGATGGCAGGGGCCGGGCGATCGAAGGAGGGAGGCGGCGACGGTGCGGCCACGACGGCATACACGTTCGGCGCTGCGCGCGACAGGCCGAGTCCATGTGCCGTCAGGATCTCTTCAGCCAGCCCGAGCCCGGCCTGATTCCTGGGCTCCTGCTCGATGCGCAGCTGTGGCGATACGAGCTGCGTATTGTAGATGAACGTGAGCCCCTGGCCGCGCAGCTCGTCGAGCACCTCATCGACGCGCCGGCCGCGCCAGTCCGCAAGGGCCGTTGTGCACATCAGCATCGATGCCATCAACCCGCCCGCCCGCCGCCGCCAAGAGCTTCTCATGTGTTGCAAGTCCTGCCTGGTGTTGCCGAACGGGGTTCCATAACCGGCTCTTGAAAGCAAAGGAGTAGATCGACAGCGAGGTCGCCCACACCAGGAAAGCGCTCCACAGGTCGTGCGAAATGAAATGTGCACCACGGGATTGCTGGGCAATACCGAAGATCAGTCCGATGGTGATGCCCGATGCCAGTCCTGCTCGCGCAAGGACCTGGCTGCGCTCCCGCAGCGCGAAGTATAAGGCCAGCAACGCATAACCCGAGCTGGCATGCGCGGCGGGAAAGCACCGAGCCTGGCGCAGCGCATCGGGGCGATCCTCGAACAAGCCGAGGTACGGGAAGCGGCCGCCGAACGCACTCAGGTCCCACGGGCAGTCGACGTTGGTGACGGTTTTCAGGATCCCGACGATGCCGATCGATACCACCAGCGAGACCAGCAGGTATCCCACCGGGCGTTGGAGGTGGCGCAGATTCAGATCAATGCAGGTCGCGATCCACAACGCCATTGCCAGGGCCGCCACGGTGCGAATGAACCAGCGGCCCCACGTATGGATGACAGTATCGATCCACCAGTTGCCGGCGCCGATCCATTGCATGCTTGAGCTGTCGAAATAGCTGGCCTGCGCGATGGCGACATCGAGGGAGGTGCTTGCCAGGACGCCGGCGAGCACCAGGAACACAGCCAGGGGAATACGCAGGTGCCGCCACCAGAAATGTAGGTGTTGCATGTCAGCACGATCCGCGGTGTTGGAATGAGCGCCGGCGAACCGACGAGCGGACAGGTCTTCGCCGGCTCGATTCGAGCCGGCGTGGGCGCGTGCGGCGTCGCGGGGATGCTCATGGTTCGATCAGAACGAGCGTTGCGTTTCGATCAGTAATTGCACGCTGTCGATGTCCTTGCCGCCGTCCAGCGGCAAGGCGAGATCGACGTGCAGCACATTGCCCAACCCGGAGCGTGCACTGCCCAGGCGCAGGCCGACACCGACGTCTTTGAGCCAACCTGCGGCAGGAGCGGCGAAATCATCATGGCCCCAAGTCCGGCCCACGTCGAAGAATGCAGCGGCGCCGACGTTGAACAATTTCAGCGGTTGCCAGTTGGTATAGAAGCGCTCTTCCAAGGTGATCAAGGCGCTGGCGGTTCCGGCCTGATACCGCAATGGATAACCGCGCAGGCCGTTGTCGCCGCCCAACAGCAACTGCTCCTCGGGATCCAGATGGGAGACCAGCGTGGTGGCCGCGGAGGCAAAGAACACGCGGCTGTCGGAATGGCGCAGGTAGTAGCGGCTGCTCAGCTCGAGCCGGCCGTTGGCGATGCCAGCGCCTTCGATACGGCCACCGATCGATAATGCATTGATCAGGTATTGGTCCGAGCCGAGCTGCGCCCCGGCTTGCAGCGCTCCCTTCAGAACCATCCCATTGCGCGTCGAGCCGAAGGCAGAAGCTGGCCAGCCCGCTTCGATGCGGGCGCTGTGTCCGAGGTGGAGGTCTTCGGTACGACCGATCTGGTCCAGATTGCGTGTGCTGACGTACTGGTCCTCGATGACTTCGATGCCGATCCAGGGGTAGGCGATCACCCGGTCCGAAGGAACGGTGTCGGGCTCACTCGGGCGCGGCGCGAAGGTATGCGACTGATAGCGTATTCCGCCGAGGTAGCGCCGGACCCAGCCGTCCTGCAGGCCGGTGGAGAGGCCGCCACCCAAATCGAATTGCCGGCTGCGCATTCGCAGCTGCCCGACCTGGCGGCCGAGCGAGTATTTTGGAATGCCTGAGGTCGTGTCGAGGGCGGAGAGGTTGGTGCTCCAGCGCGTGTCCAGCGCATAGAACGGCCGTTCCAGCGCGATGACCTGTTCGGCGCCGTCGCTGAATGAGGAGTACGCACCGGAGAGCTTCCACCAGCTGCCGAACAGATTGGGATCGGTGTATGCCAGTCGCCAGGCGGTGCGGTCCACATCGCGGGAGCGTTCCAGCGAGACCTGCTTGCCCAGGCCCAGGAAGTTGGTGTCCTGGAACTTCATGCGCGTGTTGTTCTCGCCGCCCTTGCGGCCGAAAGAAAATCCCGGGCTCAAGGTCCAGACGTCGTGTACGCGCACCAGTACGTCGACAGTGTTGTCTGCGTTGTATCGCGTAGGCGAGATCGTGGCATCGTTGAGGTAGCGCTGTCCTCGCAGCAGGCGTTCGGTTTCATCGATCGTGCGCCGGTTATATCGCTCGCCGGTACGAAACAGCAGCTGCTGCGCCACCGTCTGGTCGTGCGTGGAAATGTGCAGGCCGTTGGCGACGCGATACGGCGCCGCCAATTGCCGGGTCGGTTCGAAAATATCATCGACCTCGATCTCGATGCGGCCGATACGCGCGCCGCGCCGCTCCAGTTCCTGGTCCGTCGGTACCCCTGATCGGTGGTTGCCCGCAGCCGGTACCACCAGCGCGAATCGCTCCCCGGAAGCGGGGCCTTCGGCGCCGGAGGCGATCACCGAGGCCAGCAGTGACGACGACAGCGCCGCGAATCGGATGAACCCGCTCATGTCCACTTCCTGTATTCCCAGGCGGCAGGATTGCGCGTGCCGGGGAAGTATTCGAAGTGTTGGACCGCAGGGCGGCGAGAAATCAATCGCGGGCCAGGTCGCGGACGGTGGCAGGGAGCAGCGTTGGCGCGCTCAACAGGCAGCGGGGTCTGCACCCGCGCTTCATGGAGTCGGTTCTTGTGCCAGCGAAATGCGGATCGATCCTTCGCTTGCTTGCACACTGCGCAGCGAGGTCGTTGCCAGCACGGCATCCAGGGCCGTATCCAGGTCCAGGCCCTCGATCGAGCCGCGCAGCTGAATTTGTCCAGCCATGACTTGCACCGCTGGCGAGGCGTACAGGATCTCGCGACCGGTTTCGCGGGCGAACCAGGCCAGGAACGTGGACAGCGATTGATCGTCGATGTCGAAACGAGGCGCCGCCGCCGCCGCCCACTGCCAATCCTGCGCGTAAGGCGACAGCGCATCGCGGCTGATCTCGCCGGTGGCGGCGATACGTATTCGCTCGCCCGCCTGGCCCTGACCCACGCCATCCGGGCCGAACTCGCCATCGCTCGAGTGGGCGGGGGGCGCATGCTCGAATGTCACCCGGCCCTCCCGTACGCTGATTTCGATGTCCTTGCCTTGAGTGCGGACCTGATACTGGGTGCCGAGATGGTTGATGAGGAATCCCTGGACCTGCACCGTCAACGCGGTTGCGGGCGCCTCCGGGGAGGCATCGATGTAGAGCGCGCCGGTGGTGAGCGTGATGCGATTCGGCGCCGACAACGTTGCCTGAGTATTGCGGTCGAGGCGCACCGACAGGTGGCCGAGGCTGAGCGCGGCACGCGAATGATCGTTGGTCATCAAGGAGTCATCGATGGCGAGCTGCTGGCCGAGCGGCTGTGCGGTCCACGGTTGATTCGACGTGGATGCCAGCAATTGGCCGTCCACCTGGACCACCGTGGCCACTGGGGAGACGTCGGGTGCCAGGGAGCGCAATCCCAGCGTTGCCGCGACCACGGCCAATGCGAAGCTGGCCGCGATCCCCCAGGCGAATGAGCGCCGCCGCCTGCGGCGTTCCTCGACCATGGCCCGCCATTGCGCGTGCACATTGGCCTGGGCCTGGCGCATCATTTCGGGCGCAGGCTCGTCGCGGGCCCCCACCTCCAGCAGCATTTGCTCGATGTCGGCTTCATCCGATGCGGCATGGTGTTTGTCGAACACGTTTGTCATGAGTTATTGCCCGCGCATGCTTGCCAGTAGATCCTGGGTCGTGGAGCCGAAAACGGTCTCCAAAGCCTCACGAAAAGCACTCCTGGCCCGGGCCAGCATCGATTGCGCAGCCGTATGGCCGATGCCGAGTGCCTCGCCGATCTCTTCGACGCTGCGGCCTTCGATGTATTTCCATTCCAGCACATCGCCATATCGAGACGGCAGTCGATCCAGTACCGACTGCACCAGGCGCCGGGTTTCCTGATGTCCGTAGTGGTGCAAGGGTTCATCCGCAGCGGGCGCCTCGATCGACTCCAGTGCCGCACGCAGCGGCGGGCTGTCATCGATCAATACCACATTGTCCGAGTAGCGCTTGTGGGCGCGCAGATAGTCGGCGATCTGCCGGCGGCAGATCTGGCACAGCCAGGTGAAGAGCGCGGCCTCGCCGCGATAGCCGGGCAGGCCCCGTACCGCCTTGATCAGGGCGGCTTGGACCACTTCCTCGCTGGCTTGTGCGTCGCGGCCCAGACGAGGCAGGACGAATCGGTACAATCGCGGAAAATAGGTTTCGAAAAACGAGCGAAACGCGCGCTCGTCGCCTGCCAGCAAGGCGGCAACCAGCTCATGGTCCGTTGCATAGAAGTTCTTCACGATCGCTCGCTATACCGTATTGGACGCCGATCGACCCCAGAGTCAATCGCCGCGCCGCAGTCTTTTTCAATCCTGCTCAATATCCACCAGTGCTGCGCGCGGCTGAGTGCAGAGTGAGAGCAAATCGAGCGCCGGATCGTAGCGTCGATCGCGCACTTGCATCAGGCCCAGTACCGTATGGTAGACATTGTCATGGCTGAGCGTCTCCCCGGCTCGGGAATGCAGGCAGTCTGTTCGCTGCGCTGCAGTACGGATGTCTGCGGCAGGCGTCCATAGCAGCATCGGTACTTCCTTTTGGGAGCGAGGCGCAAAGGCGTACGGCATGCCGTGCAGGTAGATCCCTTGCTCGCCCAGCGACTCTCCATGGTCGGACACATACAAGAGCATGCCCTCGACGTGATCCGTGGCTGTGCGCAGCAAGTCGATCTGCCGCGACAGCACGTAGTCGGTATAGACGATGGTGTTGTCGTAGGCGTTGCGGATCTCCTCGGATGTGCAGCGCTGAAGCTGATTGGAGCGGCAGGCGGGCTGGAACGTTTCAAACTGCGGCGGATAGCGTTCGAAGTACGCCGGTCCGTGACTGCCGATCTGGTGGAATACGATCACTGTATCCTGGTGCAGTGTGCGCAGGCGCTGCGCCAGGTCGGCCAGCATGATCCCATCGTAGCAGTAGGAGTGCGGGCAGAGCTCGGCATCGGGCCGATCCGAGTAGTCCGTATACGCAACTCGCGCGCATACGCCCTTGCAGCCCGCATTGTTGTCGCGCCATTCGACATCCAAACCCGCCTTGGCCAGGGTGTCGAGCAGGTTGGTGTAATGCGGTGCCTGGTCGACGTCGAAGTCGGCACGAGCGAATGACGAGAACAGGCAGGGAACGGAGATCGCGGTCGAGGTGCCGCAGGAGAGCGTTTGTTTGAAATAGACCAGATCGTCGATCGCCATCAATCGAGGGTTCGTGGCCCGGCCGTAGCCGCCGAGCTGAAAATTCTCCGCTCGCGCTGTCTCACCGATGACCAGGAACAGTACGCGTGGCTTGGAGTGCGGGGTTGCGATGCGCTGTACCGTGCCTGCCAGGTCTTGCAGCGGCCGACCGCGATCCCGGCCATGGGCATTGCCGATCAGCAGGCCGGCCGTACTGGAGATGGCCGCGACCGGACTGAGGGTGAAGCGCACCGGCTTGTGCTCGCGAAAGAATACCGCGTAGTCGGCGGAGAACGCGAACAGTCCGGCTGCGCACGCGCCGAGTGCGGCCACGATGAAGACGACGCGCCGCTGAAACTGATCGATCCAACGGTGTTCGGGCAGCCTGACGCGCCATACCAGCAGGGCGGGAACCGCGCCAAGCAGCAGCAAGCGCGCAAGCAGGTCGAGACTCAGTAGTCCAGCGATCTCTGCCGGATCGGTCTGCAGCACGTTGCGCATCATGTCCTGGTTCACGATGGCACCGTAGGTGTCGCTGAAATAGGAGCTGGCGGCCGCCACGATGAACAGTACACTTGCCGCCGCCCGCATCAGCGCGCGCGTCGGCATCAGCAACATCAGGATCGCCTGCAGGCAGACGACCAGCACCAGCATGGACACGACGAATGCGCTTGCGCGGGCGCCCGGATGCCACATTGCGGCGATCGCTTGCTGCCAGAAGCGCGCGTTGTACAGCAGGGCCCAGAGCAAGGAGATGCCGCAGGCAAGGGCGATATCCGATGGGCACTGGATGCCTTGCAGCCATCGTGCACGCAGCCAATGCAACAGTGCCCTGCCTGGCAGCGAATCGATGGTGGAGATACTGAAACGCATGCCGGTCGGACGGCCACGCAGCGGTGAATCAATCGCATCGGCAGCAGCGTGCGTATCGTTTCAGGTGAGTGCGATTGATTTGTCTGGCAGCGTCCGTCCAAGATCATTTGGCTGTTTTTTGGGGACATGATGCAGGACAAACTGTTCGCGGGCCCTCCCGGCGCATGGGCGCAGCGGCTGTACCGGCCGGGGTACGGCAGTCTCCGCGATGTGTATCTGGATGTTCTGTGGCTGCTGGGTCTGTGCCTGTTGCTGGTTGCGACCGGGATCGGGCTGCGCGATCCCTGGCCGGCGGATGAGCCGCGCTTCGCGCTGGTGGCGCGGGACATGGTGGCGGGCGGCGACTGGCTGCTGCCGCGAGTCGGCGCCGACATATACGCCGACAAGCCGCCGCTGTTCTTCTGGCTGATAGCCTTGGGCCTGGAGGCGACGCGTTCGCTGCGAGTCGCATTCCTGCTGCCATCCCTGGCCGGCGCACTGGGCTGTGTCATGCTGGTTTACGATCTGGGTCGCCGCCTGTGGAATCGTGAAACCGGATTGATCGCCGCCACGGCGCTGTTGTTCACCGCGCAGTTCGTCTGGCAGGCGCGCCAGGCGCAGATCGATGCGACCTTGTGTTTCTTCACCACTTTGAGCTTGTACGGCTTGTTGCGGCATCTGCTGCTCGGGCCGAGCTGGGGGTGGTACGCGCTTGGCTGGGCGGCCGCTGGTCTTGGTGTCATCACCAAGGGCGTCGGATTCCTGCCATTGCTGGTATTGATACCATTTGCCTGCCTGCGGCAACCACAATGGTCACCGAGACTGCGTGCAGGGCCCAGTGCGCGCTGGCTCATCGGCCCAGTGGCGTTCGTGCTGGCGGCGAGCATCTGGCTGGTTCCCATGCTGCTGGCGGCACAGTCGGATCCGGCCTTGGCGGCCTATCGTGACGAAATCCTGTTCCGGCAGACCATCGATCGCTACACGGACGCATGGCATCATCGAGAGCCGTTCTGGTACTTCCTGCTGAAAGTCATTCCATGGCTGTGGCTGCCGCTGACCGCGCTGGTGCCTTGGTTGGCGCCGCAGTGGCGCAAGGCATTGCGGGACTTCGATCTGCGCCTCGCGCTGCTGCTGTCCTGGGTGGTGCTGGTGGTGCTGTTCTTCAGTCTCAGCAGCGGCAAGCGCGGCGTCTACGTGTTGCCCGCCGTGCCGGCCTTCGCGCTGGCGTGTGCGCCCTACCTGGCCGCGTTGGCGGCCAGGCGGTCGGCGCAGCGCACGATTTTCCTGCTGGCCACGCTCATCGTCGGGATCTGTGCTGCCGCTGCGCTCTATCTGCTCATCCAACCGCATGCCAGGGTCGACGTCATCTCGCGCTACGGCCTGGATCCGTTGGCGCCGCTGGCGCTGATCGCGATCAGCGGCGCGATCGTGTGCGCGCTCGCGCGCCCACATCGCGGCTTCGTTGCCTTCCCTGGCGTGTTGGCCGCTGCCTTGCTGGTCGTCAGCTTCTGGGTGAACCCGGCCATGAACGGCGTTCGATCCGGGGCCGACTTCACCGCCGAGGTGGAGCGGATCGCGGATCCGGGCGCGGAGTTGGGTTGGGTGGCTTTCAAGGAGCAGTATCTGCTTACCTTGGACCGTCCCGTGGTGCACTTCGGTCATGCCCGCTGGCGGGAAGCGCAGCAGGAGGCGGCCGACGCCGCGCTATGGCTGAGCGGCGCGGCGCGGCGCCAGCTGGTGGTAAGCGACTGGGCGCGCTCGCAGTGCTTCAAGGGTGCCCAGGCGCGCTCGCTGGGAATCGCGAATCGAACGGCATGGTACCTGGTGGTCGGGCAACC
>JBEBRC010000105.1:0-11565 GCA_040395055.1 Steroidobacter denitrificans | reverse complement strand
GCCGGGCCGCTCGGCGGCGAGTCGCCCGGCGGCCGCGCGTTCAATCCTCGGTCTCCGGCCAGGCGGCGAGAAATTCCTGGAAATGCGCCTGCGGCTGCGCCTTGAGCGCAGCGCGCACGCGCGTCACCTCGGCCGTGTATTCCTCGCGCAGCAATCGGCCGCGCATCAGCTCGAAGCGCAGGAAGACCAGGAACGTATTCAGGACATCGACCTCGCAGTAATGCCGGATAGGTTCGATCTGGCCATCCAGGTAGGCATCCCAGACCTTGTCCCCGCTCATGCCCAGCTTGCCCGGCAGGCCCAGCAGCAAGGCCGCCGATTGCAGGCTCACCCGTGCGCGCGGCTGGTAGCTGGACAAGACATCCATCAGATCCAGGTGGCGGCTGTGGTAGCGGCTGAGGTAGTTGTTCCAGCGAAAAGCCTGATCGCCGTCGCCCGCTTCCCAATAGCGAGGCGCGGCGATGCCATGACGCAGAGCCCGATAGTGCAGCACCGGCAAGTCGAATCCGCCACCGTTCCAGGACACCAGATCAGGCGTGTACTTCTCGATCCCGTCGTAGAAGCGCTGGATGATCTGCGCTTCCGAGGCATCCGGATCGCCCAGCGACCATACCTTGAACGTTTCGCGGGTGCGCAATCCCACCGATATGGCGACCACTCGATGCTGCTCGTACGACAGGAACTCATGCCCCGCTTCCTCGCGGCGCTTCGCCTGCATCACATAGCCGACCTGCTTGTCGCTCAGGTCATCGAGTCCGTATGCGCGCCGCCCGAACTCCACATCCGGAATGGTTTCAATGTCGAATACAAAAATTGGCATGGAGACTAGCGCCTGAAGAAAGGGGCCGCCGCCGCCGGCGGATCGAGCAAATCGATATCGAAGCCACACGAAGTCGTTGGCATTGCCACGGATTCTAGCTTGAGCGCTCGCCGCTTGCCTGGCGTTGCATCAGCACGGCGACCGCGACCACCAGTCCGGCCTCATCCGTCAAGGTGATGTGGCCTTCACCTATGCCCAGTTGCTCGCACAGCGCTCGCCCACGCTGCGACCAGATGATTTCCGGCTTGCCCCAGGCATTCGGCGCCACGCCGCAGTCGCGTATCCACATGCCGTGAGCGAAGCCGGTGCCCATCGCCTTGACGATGGCCTCCTTGGCGGCAAAGCGCATCGCCAGGAAGCGCACCGGACGAGTCTGGTTGCGAAACGCCTGTTCCTCCTGCGGCAGCAAGAGCCGCTGCGCAAAGCGCTCGCCATGCCTGTCGAACACCAGCTTGATGCGTTCGAGCTGGACGACGTCGGTGCCGATGCCGAAGATCATGGACGCCGTCTCAGCCCGCTGCCCGGGAACGCTGGGCGTGTCCGCCGGCGCGGGCCTCCAGCATCAAGCGCTTCATTTCGCTCACTGCCTGGGCCAGGCCATCGATGACGGCGCGGGCGATGATCGCATGTCCGATATTGAGCTCGACGATCTCATCGATCATCGCGATCGCCTGGACATTGTGATAGTTCAATCCATGTCCGGCATGTACCCGCAGCCCAAGGCTGGCGCCGTATCGCGCCGCGTCCTGGATTCGCTTGAGCTCGCGCGCCTGCTGCTCGCCCCGGGCCTCGGCATAGGCGCCCGTATGCAGCTCCACCACAGGCGCGCCAACGCGCGCCGCCGCATCCAGTTGCGCCAGCTCCGGATCGATGAACAAGGACACGCGCAGCCCGGCCTGTCCCAACTGCTCGCACACCGGCCCAAGCACCTCATGCTGTCCGGCCACGTCCAGTCCACCCTCGGTCGTGACCTCGGCGCGGCGCTCCGGGACCAGGCAGCAGTCGTCGGGCTGCACCTCGCAGGCGATGCGGATCATCTCCTGCGTCGCCGCCATCTCCAGGTTGACCCGCGTCTGCAAGGCATCCTTGCACAGCCGCACGTCACGCTCCCGGATATGGCGCCGGTCCTCGCGCAGGTGGATCGTGATGCTGTCGGCGCCGGCCTGCTCGGCGATCAGCGCGGCGAACAATGGATCCGGATAAGTCGTACCGCGTGCATTTCGCAGCGTGGCGACATGGTCGACGTTGACCCCGAGGTGCAAGGTGGAATACATGAGAACCTCATTTTCCTCTTCTTAATGCCATCATGACCTGCCGGCTCTTGAGTTCGCGGCCTTCCAGACAGCGCTCCAGCGCGACGCGCATCAGGCGGCGCGCCGCGAGGCAATCCTCGGCCTGGCGCAGATCCTCGCGCGCCAGCGACAACAAGCTTGCACCCGAATAGATCGAGTTCTCACCCGCGGTTGCCTGCACCGGCGGATTGTCGATGGCGTCATCGATCCGCACCGCGCCTTGCTCCAGCCGGTAGTGATAGCGCCCTTGCGGCTCGATGGCCAGTCCCGTGACGGCATCGCGCTCCAGTGCCAGCCCATAACCGAGCGCGTCCAGCAGGCGTTTCTCGAAAAGCCGCAGCGGCCGCATGACGTCCGGGGCGAGCTTCAGCGCCTCGATCGTCGCGTCGTAGAAGGCGAATACATCGGCATGGCCGTCATGGCGCGCAAACAACTTCAGCAGCAGCTCATTGACGTAGAAGCCGCTCACTATTCTGTGGGGCGGCAGCTCCGACACGGCGCCATCGAACTCCGCACCCGTGAGTTGGCCCGCCTCGCCGCGCCCGCTCCAGGACACCAGCAGCCGGTTGAACGGCTGCAGCATCGAGATCAACGAGGCGCCGGATCGGCGCGCGCCCCTGGCGCCGCGGGCGAATACCGACACGCGCCCATGCTCGCGCGTAAACAGCTCCAGGATCCGGCTGCTGTCGCGATAGGGGCGGTGATGCAGCACATAGGCCGGCTGCAGCTGCACCCGGCGTGTATCCGCCACGGTCATGCGTCAGGGCCGCACCGGCTGCGCCAAGCCCCTCAACCCTCGTAGCCCAACTGGCGCAGGGCCATTTCGCTGTCCGACCAGTTATCCTTCACCTTGACCCACAGTTCCAGGTGCACCGGGCGCTTGAACAACTCGGACATCTCCAGGCGCGCGGCGCGCCCCACATCCTTGAGCAGCGCACCGCCCTGGCCGATCACGATGCCCTTTTGCCCATCGCGCTCGACCCAAATGACTGCGCCGACGATCAGGCGCCCATCTTCTTCCTTGAACTGCTCGATCACCACCGTCACGCCGTAGGGCAATTCCTGGCTCAAGCGCAGGGTCAGCTTTTCCCGCACGATCTCCGCGGCCTGGAATTCATCGGAACGGTCCGTATGCTGCTCGGCCGGGAAATGAGGCGGCGAGACAGGCAGGTGGCGCGCGATGAGCTCGGGCAGCTGATCCAGGTTCGTGTGCCTGCGGGCCGATATGGGAATCACCGCGGCAAACGACGCGCGCCGGTTTATTTCTTCGATGAACGGCAGCAGACGCTCGCGCGGCGTCACTTTGTCGACCTTGCTCAGCGCCAGAATGATCGGACGACCACCGCGCAGCAGCTCATCCAGCACGCGCTGGTCGGCTTCGCTCCAGCGCAGCGCCTCGACGACGAACAGGTTGACGTCGGCATCCTGCAGGGATGTCAGGGCAGCGCGATTCATGTGCCGGTTCATGGCGCGACGCCCACCGGCGTGCAGGCCCGGGGTATCCACGAAAACGATCTGCGCCTGCGGCTGGGTCAATATCCCCAGGATGCGATGGCGCGTCGTCTGTGGTTTCGGGCTCACGATACTGACCTTGCGGCCCAGCAATGCATTGAGCAGCGTCGACTTGCCGACGTTCGGCCGGCCGACAATGGCGGCAAAGCCGCAACGATACTCGTCGACGGCAGGTGACAGGGCAGGCGAATCGTCGTTCACGGATCCTCTCGAAGCCAATTTGGTGTCCATCAAGGCAATTCATTCAACAATCGCTGCGCGGCGGCCTGTTCGGCGCCGCGCCGGCTCAAGCCGCTGGCCAGGGTCGCCAGTCCGAGAACCTCCACCGCGCAGCGCACCTCGAAGGTCTGATTGTGCGCCTCGCCCGAGATGGTTTCGACTGTATAGATCGGCAGCGGCAGACCGCGGGCCTGCAAGGCCTCCTGCAGGCGCGTCTTGGGATCCTTCAGTTCCGCGGCGCTGGGCAGACGATCCAGGCGCGGCACGAACAGGCGCTCGACCACTTCCGCGGCCGCACTGAATCCGCCATCCAGGCAGATCGCACCGAGCAACGCTTCCAGAGCATCCGCCAGAATTGACTTGCGCCGGAAACCGCCCGACTTCAGCTCGCCGGGCCCCAGGCGCAGATGATCGCCCAACTTGATCTCCGCGGCGATCACCGCCAGCGATTCGCCGCTCACCAGGCTGGCGCGGAAACGGGACAGATCGCCCTCGTTGGCCGCTGCGAACTCGCGAAAGACGAGCATCGCGACCACGCAGTTGAGCACCGCATCGCCCAGGAATTCGAGCCGCTCGTTGTGCGGCCCGCCGGCACTGCGATGGGTCAGCGCAGTATCCAGCAGTGCGGCATCGCGGCAGCGGTACCCGAGCGTGTCATACAGCCACTGTTCTGCGGTCTTCAATACGCCCTACTGCGATACATTGACGGTCTTGTCGAAATCCACGGCCAAGGAAATATTTGCCACGAAAGGCGCCTCGGCACGATACCAGGCGCGCAGACTGTAGCCGCTGCCCGCCCTGCGGATTTCGATCTCCCTGGGCTGGACGCTCTTGATGTCTTCGATCGTCCAGCGCCGATCGAGCGAATTTCTCAACTCCGCCGGACTGGTCGGATTGCCGGCGGCCTCCATGGCGGTTTGCTCCAGCGCCCGCACCACCGACATGTATTCCAGGTATACCGGCGTCAGGCGGATGGCGGCATACAATCCCAGGCCCAGGATCGCAACGATGACGATCATGCCGATGAAGGTGGCACCACGCTGACGATTGATCATTCTTGGGTGCATTCTTGGACGCATTTAGGGGCTCCCCGGCTCTACTGCGCTTGTGAAATCCTGCTGCACCCCGCCTGGCGTCGCGGCCGCAGATACGGCAATCATCGAGCATCCTATCGAATACGTGTGCCGATTCTGTCCCAGATTGGCGCGCCTGGCAGCGCCCAGTTCAGCCAGATGAGCACGGCCTTGCCCACCAGGTTGCTCTCCGGCACGAACCCCACCTCCGGATAGCGGCTGTCGCGGCTATTGTCACGGTTGTCGCCCATGAAGAAATAATGGCCGGCAGGCACCACGTCGTCGTAATCGCGCGTGTAGCGCTCCGGGATATAGAGCACCTCGTGCGAGGCGCTGCCCAGCTGCTCGGTGCCCAGCCGCGCGCCCGTGTGCCCATGCCCCCGGTAGACGCCGTCGAGTTGCACCGCGACCGCCTCGCCGTTGATGAATACCTGGCGATCGCGCACCACCACATGATCGCCGGGCAGCCCCACCAGGCGCTTGATGTAGTTGGTCGCCGGATCCGAGGGCAGTCGAAACACGATGACATCGCCGCGCTGCGGCTCGCCGATCGGGACCACCCGGGTGTTCAGCACCGGCAGCCGCAGGCCATAGACGTACTTGTTGACGAAAATGAAATCGCCATCCAGCAGCGTCGGCATCATGGAGTCTGAAGGGATGCGAAACGGCTCGAACAGAAAGGAGCGGATCAACAGCACGATCAGGATGACGGGGAAAAACGAGCGTGCGTATTCCACGATGAGCGGATCGCGCGCCTCCTCGGCCGCAACGCCGCGGGCGGTTGCCGCCTGGATCCGATTCTTCCTGAACAGCCAGCTGTCGAGCCCCCAAATGACGCCGGTCAGTGCGGTAGCCGCTACCAGGATGAAAGAGAAGTCGAACGTCATGCTTATTTTTCCTTGCCGATCTGCAATACCGCCAGGAACGCTTCCTGCGGAATTTCGACTGAGCCCACCTGCTTCATGCGCTTCTTGCCTTCCTTTTGCTTCTCCAGAAGCTTGCGCTTGCGCGAGATATCGCCACCGTAGCATTTCGCGGTGACGTTCTTGCGCAGCGCCTTGACCGAAGCGCGCGCCACGACCTGGCTGCCTATCGCGGCCTGTATCGCGATTTCGAACATTTGGCGCGGAATCAGCTCCTGCATCTTGTCCACCAGTTCCCGACCACGCTGGTAGGCGTTGTCACGATGCACGATGATCGACAGCGCATCGACGCGATCGGCGTTGATCAGGATATCGAGCCGGACCAGCGGCGCGCGCTCGAAGCGGTTGAACTCGTAGTCGAACGACGCGTAGCCACGGCTGACCGACTTCAGCCGATCGAAGAAATCCATCACGACTTCGGCCAGCGGCATCTCATACTGCAAGGAAACCTGGTTGCCCAGATACTGCATCTTGGTCTGGCGTCCACGCTTCTCGGTACATAGCTTGATGATCGCGCCCACATAGTCGGGCGGCAGCAGGATATTCGCCGTGATGATCGGCTCGCGCAATTCCTCGATCTCATTGCTGGGTGGAAGCTTCGAGGGATTATCGACATACACCGTTTCGCCATCGGTGCGCTCGACCTGGTACACCACCGTCGGCGCACTGGTGATCAGGTCAAGGTTGTACTCGCGCTCGAGTCGTTCCTGCACGATGTCCATGTGCAGCAGCCCGAGGAAGCCGCAGCGAAAGCCGAATCCCAGCGCGGTAGACGCTTCCGGCTCGTAGTGCAATGCCGAATCGTTCAACTTGAGCTTCGAGAGCGCGTCGCGAAACGATTCATAGTCTTCGGAATTCACCGGGAACAGGCCGGCGAACACGCGTGGCTGCACTTGCTTGAAGCCGGCCAGGGGTTCGCTGGCGGGCCGGCCGTCCAGGGTGATCGTATCGCCCACTGGCGCGCCGTTGATGTCCTTGATCCCGGCAATGACAAAACCCACCTCTCCCGCTTCCAACGACTCGGTACGCAGCGACTTCGGCGTGAAGCGGCCGACCTTGTCGACGTAATGGGCCCGGCCGGTCGACCAGACGCGGATCTTCGCGCCGGTGCGCAAAGAACCACTCATCACTCTGACGAGCGAGACCACTCCAACGTAATTGTCGAACCAGGAATCGATGATCAGCGCCTGCAGCGGTCCCTCCGGCTCGCCCTGGGGCGGCGGCACCCGGCGTACCAGTTCCTCCAGCAGTTCCCGGACGTTCAAGCCGGTCTTGGCGCTCACGCGCAGCGCATCCTGCGCCTCGATACCGATGATCTCCTCGATCTCCGTGATGACGCGGTCGGGATCGGCCGAGGGCAGGTCGATCTTGTTGATGACCGGCACCACCTCCAGGCCCTGCTCGATCGCCGTGTAGCAGTTGGCGACGCTTTGCGCCTCCACGCCCTGTGCGGCGTCGACCACCAGCAGTGCGCCTTCGCAGGCCGCCAGCGAGCGCGACACTTCGTAGGAGAAGTCGACGTTGCCGGGGGTATCGATCAGGTTCAACTGATAGGTCTGGCCGTCCTGCGAGGGAAACTGCAGCGATACGCTCTGCGCCTTGATGGTAATGCCCCGCTCGCGCTCCAGCGCCATGGAATCGAGCACCTGGTGCTCCATCTCACGGTCCGCCAGCCCGCCGCAGGTCTGGATGAAGCGATCGGCAAGCGTGGATTTACCGTGATCGACGTGCGCGATAATGGAAAAGTTTCGGATCAGCTTCATCGGGAAGTTATGGCTGGCGGGCGGCGGCGGATTATAGCGGAGCTAGGAGGTCCTGCGCCGGTCCGACTGCGGCGAAGCGAATAATACTCGTTCGCACTTTGCTACACGAACTCGACGCTCGGTGCGCGGCGGCACGTGGCGGTCGAACGGCGCCCTCGAAACGGCGGTGGGGAGTCCGGGCGTCAGCTCAGGAGCGCCCTGACCCGCTGCAGGTCCAAGTGATAGGCGCAAACGAATTCGCCGTCGGCCATCAGTACCGGAATGCGGCTCCCGTACTTGCTTTCCAGCTGTGAATCACCCGAAATATCAATGACTTCCACCCGTCCGGCATCCTCCGGCGCCAGCAATTGCATCAAATCATCCAGCAACGCGTCGCACAAACTGCACTCGGCGCGCCCATAGATCGTCCACTGCGGCATTCGGGTTCCGGCATTCAAGGCTTGCAAGGCAAGGCGACTCATTGCGGATGATACATACCAAGGCGCTGGCGCGCGCCAGCAGGTGGCTGACCCAGCACAACGGCCAACCGCCCGCGTCAGTATGGAAGTATCTTGGCCGGTTCGCGCTCACGCGCCAAGGGCGATCTGGAGCGTGCGCCGTCGCGGGCCACGCCCGTGGCGATCGCCTCGACCGTCGCGGCCGGCACCTCGCCCACGGCGGTGACTTGATGGCCGTCGAGATTGCGCGAATAAGCGAACGCGGCGCCGACCTTGGCCAAACCCTTCATCGTCTCGGTGCGGGCATTGTGAGGCTCGATGAACACCGACACCGAGGCCAGTCCGTCCGAATACACCAAATGCTGCACCGGCGTCTCCGAGCCGGCAATGACCTGCACGCGCCACGTCGTGAGTCGAAAGCCCGCGGGCGGACGGATCACGTTCCAACCGGCCCCGTGCGCCATCCGCGGCGACTTGGCATCTTGGTAAACCCGCGCATAGCCCTCGGCCGACACGGCGGGCTTGAGCGCCTCGGCTGGAATCCGGTCGCGAAAATTCAACTCGGCGAACAGGATCTGTTCAATCACGTTGCCATTGCGATCGCACAGCTGCGACTTCAGCGGCATGGCCGTTTCCTGATCCAGCCACAAGCGATAGCCATAGCGGAACTGGTCGCGAGGCTGCACCAGGATGACTTGCGTCCGCCGGCCCAAGGCCTTGGTCGAGGGGCCGCGCTCGATGCTGTAGTGGGCCTCCAGCGCCTCGTTGTAGCGCGGGACGGTCGCGATCAGCGTGTTTGCGTCGCCGCGCTTCTCGACCAGCACCGTGCGCCGGTCGGGCAAATAACAGATGACTTCCGTCTCGGTACGGATGATCTCGCGGCCACTGCCGTCGAGGGAAACCAGCCGCTCGGTGACCTTGCCCTTGTCCACGCGATGGATGATCCGCATGGTTTCCGAGCGCGAGTCGCGCAGATGAAAAAAACGTCCCTCGTAGTTGCGGGTGGAGATCGCCTGCGACATGCGCTCCAGCCAGGCACGGGCCTCGCGGTCACCGGCATTCGCCAGCGGGGCCGCCACCAGCACCAGGATCGCGAGCGCCAGCGAATATTTGCGCACTTTCAACGCTCCTGCGCTGGCGCGTCGGCAGCCGCCGCATCCGGAATGCGCGGGTCGTCGTCATCGTCGGCGAGTACGCCGGTGAGGACCGAGCGCCGGCCCAGCGGCGAGGAATACTCGCTGTGGGCAACCACGTAGTTCGTCAATCGTGTCGCGGGGACGAAGACCGACATCGACGTGCTGCCCGGATCGGGTACGGTGTAGCTGTCGCGCAAGCGCGCCGGCGGCTGCCCATCCTGGGCATAGCCTGGGTAATCGTCGTCGTTCAAGCTGGCGATGACTGGCGCGTCCGCCGCCATCGAATTGCGCACGGCCTCCGCGGCTGTCTGCTGGCCGGACGTATCGTTGGACGCCATCTGCTGCGTCTGTGTTTGCGGCATCGAGCCGATCTGCTGCACCGACAGGACGGCGATCGCCGCCACGCCCGCGGCGATCGCCATGCCGGCCACAGGCCGCAGGCGGCGCATCAGGGCCGGGGACATGCGCACCGCGGACTTCAGCGGCGGTTCGCGCTCCAGCGCCGCCATGACATTCTGCGCGAACGCCTGCGGGGCCACCGCAGGCCGCTGGTGACGCAATGCTTCGCTCACCAGCGCATAGTGGCGCATTGCCTCGCACAGCTCGCCGTTGCGCGCGACGCGCTGCACCAGCAAATCCAGTTCCGCCTTCGGCAATTCGCCGTCCAGGCAGGCCGAAAGCTGCTCTTTTACCGCATCGGTCATGGGTTCATCACCACTTCCGGCAACATTGCCAACATTCGCCGCACCTATTCGATCCACGCCTGCCACCCGCCGTTCCATCAAGCCAATCCACCCGCTCTGTCAATCCAGCAATGGCTTGAGCTTCTTGTCGATCGCCTCGCGCGCGCGAAAGATGCGCGAGCGCACGGTACCGACCGGACAATCCATCGCCTCTGCGATCTCCTCGTAGGAAAGGCCTTCGAGTTCGCGCAGCACGATCGCTGTTCGCAGATCCTCGGGCAACTGCTCCATCGCGCGCTCCACCACGCCGCGAATCTCCTCCGTCAATGCAACGCCCTCGGGCGTATCCACATCCTTGAGCCTTGCATGCCGCTCATACTGATCCGGATCCTGCAGATCCAGATCGAAGTCGATCGGCCGGCGCCGATTGGAAACCAGCGCGTTCTTGGCGGTGTTGATCGCGATGCGATACAACCACGTATAGAAGGCACTGTCGCCGCGAAACGATGCCAGCGCACGATAAGCCTTGAGAAAAGCCTCCTGCGCCACGTCCTCCGCATCCGCGTGGTCGTTGACGAAACGGCCTACCAGCTTCAATACCCGGTGCTGGTACTTGAGCACCAGCAGATTGAAAGCCGCCTTGTCGCCCGACTGGACTCGCTCCACCAGCTGCTGGTCGGTATCTTCCGTGGTCATCGACCAGTGTCCCCCGCGCTCCCGCAGGATGCGCCCTCGATGACCCGTTCGATCATCCACCGGGGCGCCATGCCACAGGCAAGGCCCGTTGCACGCCTGGATACGCGTGCGAATCGCGACCCTCTGAGGAGGACTGCTCGGATAGACTGGTATTGGCCCGGAAAGTTCGGGTTGAAGTGAGGCGTTTCAGTGATTTCAGGCGATTTCATGCGCAAGCCGTCCCACCTGGCCTGAAGCCGCGCCATCCGCGGCTTGTTGTGGCGTCCGCGACACCGGCCTGCGACAGCCGGGCCTCGCCCCATGCTGGAACGCCGGCCCGCGGCGCGGCCTCGATCCGCCGCCGCAAATCCAATCGATGCCAGGCGGCCGCGCCCAGGGGCGGCTCGCCGGTCAATGGTCAGCTTCAGTGAGCTTGGCGATGACATGAACCCATTCCGGATCGATCGGGACTTGGCGTCGCATCAAGTAGGCGTGCAACTCGGGATCCGGCAGGTCCAGCAACGCCTCGAACGCCTGTTGTTCGGTGCCAGGGGCGCTAGGATAGCGTTCTCGAAGGTAGCGTTCGAGCAGGATATCGAGCTCGCGCATGCCGCGGCGGCAACGCCAGCGCAATAGACCGACCGCTTTCTTCGTCATCTTCAGCCTTATTGGAAAGCCACGGCCGAGGAGCCGCGGCCAGTGATGGTAACCGAGGCCCGCCGCCAAGCATGGCGAGCCCCTCCTGCACCCCACCCGCTGCGGCGGCCCTGCGCCCGGCGCAGCCGTCGGCTAGTGCTGTCGTTCCGCAATCTTTTTCTTTATTTCCGCGATCGCCTTGGCCGGATTCAGATCTTTCGGGCAAGCCTCGGTGCAATTCATGATGGTATGGCAGCGATACAGCCGGAAAGGGTCTTCCAGATCATCGAGCCGTTCGCCGGTAGCTTCGTCGCGCGTATCGACGATCCAGCGATAGGCCGCCAGCAGTGCAGCCGGCCCCAGGTAACGGTCGCTGTTCCACCAGTAGCTCGGGCA
>JBEBRC010000104.1:0-11622 GCA_040395055.1 Steroidobacter denitrificans | reverse complement strand
CGGCGCCGGACCGCATTGCAAGAACCCGCCGAAAAGAGTAATCAAGGTTCCATGTTCCGCACCCTCATGCATTGAGATGCGCAACGCCGCGCAAGCCGGTCGATCGTCATGCGACTTCTACCACGTTGCCTACCCCGCCGCATGCAGTGCCGATGCACATGCCTGCGTCCAACGGCGTCGCGTAGCGCATTTCGAGGGAACATGTACGCCACTGGATCAGTCTTTATCTTACGGGTCCTGGTATTCATCGGGCAGTCGATCGACAGCGCAAGGAAGGGACGGTGGCAGGCGTGACTACGAGCTGTTTGGCGATGAGTGAACGAACGATGAACGGCGATGCGAAGGATGTGAACTGTGTGCGCGAGCACGCTGCCTAACGAGTGTATAGCCGCAGTGTGACGCGCCTCGACGGCGGCGGTTAAGCAAGCGGCGGTTTCAAAGTATTAGAACTATATATGGAGGGCGGTTCGATGCAGTCAGACAGCCCCAGAGGAAGTTCTTCCAATGGCGAGAACTTCGTCGAGGCGCTAAGCGCCTACAGCCGGTTCCACCGTGCCCAGCACTGGTCGGGAACCTTTGGCGAGTTTCTTCGTACTGTCGTGCCAGGCCAGGCGCGACAGCTGGCGCGCACCAGCCATGAATACCTGTGGGACATGCTGGTGTGGTTCGGACGCAATGCGCCGGTGCATGAGGCGGCAGGCGCCAATGGCGAACCGGCAGACGCCAAGGAATTGTTCAAACGAGAATTGTACGGCATCGACGAACCGCTGGGACGCGTGGTCGATTACTTCAAGGCCGCTGCCGCCGGCTCCGATATCGGCCGTCGCTTGTTGCTGCTGCTCGGTCCGCCTTCGGGCGGCAAGTCGACGATGGCCATTCTCATCAAGCGCGGACTGGAGGAATACAGCCATACCGACGCCGGTGCCATCTACGCATTGCAGGGATCGCCCATGCATGAGTCGCCGCTCAACCTGGTTCCCGCCAGCCTGCGCGCGGATTTTCGCGACACCTACGGGGTGGAAATCCGTGGTGAATTGAGCCCATGGGCCCGGGACCGACTGGAGCGTGAGTTCGAAGGCGACTTCCTGCGCATGCCGGTCGAGCGCATCTTCATGTCGGAAGCGGCAAGGATAGGGGTCGGTACGTATGCACCGCATGATCCGACCACGGCCGATCTCGCCGACCTCGTCGGCTCCGTGGATTTGTCGAAGGTGGCGCAGTACGGCGACGAAGGCGATCCGCGCGCGTGGTCCTGGTCCGGCGCGGTCTACGCGGCAAGCCGCGGCGTGCTGGAGATGATCGAGATCCTGAAGGTCAAACGCGAGTTCCTGTACCTGCTGCTGACGCTGACGCAGGAGAAAAACGTCAAGGTATCGCGCTTCCCGCTCATCTATCTCGACGAAACGATCCTGGCGCACACCAATCTGGCAGAGTTTCACAAGTTCCTGCAGGAAAAGGAGAACGAAGCGCTGCTCGATCGCATGGTGATCGTCAAGGTGCCCTATACGTTGTCGTACCTCGAAGAATCACGTATCTATGGCAAGCTGGTGTCCGCGGCGCCGGCCTTTCGCGATGTGCACCTGGATCCGCACGCGCTGCGACTGGCATCGGTATTCGCGGTATTGACTCGCCTGCTTAAACCGGAACGCGAAGGCCTGGATCTGGCCAAGAAGCTGCGGCTGTATGCGGGCGAGAGCGTGGAGGGATTCCCGGAAACGGAGATTACCCGCCTGCGGGCGGAATCGCCCGAGGAAGGGCTGACCGGCGTCAGTCCGCGCTTCATCGTCAATTCGATCTCCAATGCCATCACGCGCAGCGACAAGAAGAGCCTGACGAGCATGGAAGTATTGCTGGCGCTGAAGGATTCGATTGAAAACGATGCCCGCATGGATGCGAAGTCCAAGAAATTGTGGATCGACCACCTGGTCCTGGCGCGCAAGGATTTCTACAACCGTTGGGTCAAGGAAGACGTGCACCGCGCGCTGTTCGCTTCGTTCGAGGATGAAGCGCAGGAGTTGCTCGACAAGTATCTGGACGAAGTCGAAGCCTCGCTCGATCATCGTGAAGTCACCGATCCGATCACCGGCGAATCGCGCCCCGCGGACGAACGCTTTCTGCGATCGGTCGAGGACAAGATAAAGGTTTCCGATTCCGGCAAGCTCACGTTCCGCCAGGAAGTGGTGCGCAAGGCGATGGTGGCCTACAAGGTCGGAGAGAAATTTACGCTCAACAGCCACTCGCGCATGCGTGAGGCCATTGAACAGTATCTGTTCGAGGAGCGCCGCGACGTATTGCGGCTGGTGACCTCCGCCGCCCGTCCCGACGATGAGGCGCGTAAGAAGATTTCCGCGGTTCAGGATCGCCTCACAGCGGAGTATGGTTACGATGATCACAGTGCCAAGGAGGCGCTGAGTTACGTTACGACATTGCTGGCACAGGAGTAAGTCGGACGAGGAGCCAGCCTGTCGTTTTCTCACTCGAGGAGTACATTGGAGCCTACGAGGTTGCGATAACCACATGAGCGACAACGTGTCGGGCGAACCCAGCTCTGGTAGCGCCAGCAGCGCCAACGAGGCCGGCTGGTACGATCTGTTCTCTCGCGGTGCGAGGGACTGGTTGCGTCACAACGACAAGGTGCGCGACGCAGTACGGCGGCACTTGCCGCAGATCGTTGCGGGAGCGGATGTGTTGAGCGGTGGCGCCAGCACGGTACGCGTGCCGATGAGAATGCTCGAGCACTACCGGTTCCGGCTGCGATCCTCAAATGAGCAGCAGGGTGTTGGCCAAGGACAGGCGAAACCCGGCGATCGCATCGGCCGGCCTCAGGATGGCGAGGGAAAACGCGGCCAGGGCGGCAACGAGGACGGTACGATCCAGTACACCCTCGAATTCCGCATCGATGACATCGTCGACTGGCTATGGGAGGAAATGCAGCTCCCGAACCTGGAAGCGAAGGCCGGGCGCGCCAAGGAAGACGAATGGACCCGCGAGGGCTGGGATCGTCGCGGAGCGCGCTCGCGCCTGGACCGGCGGCGCTCGCTGAAAGAATCCATCAAGCGCCGTGGCGTGCAAACCGCGGCAGGCGTCCAGCCGCCGCCCTTCACCGACGACGATCTGCGCTATCGCCAGCTCGCCAAGCGCGAACAACCGGCAATGCAGGCCGTCGTCATTTTGCTACTGGATGTGTCCGGCAGCATGGGCGAGCGCGAGCGCCAGATCTCGAAGACCTTTTTTTTCTGGGCAATCCAGGGATTGCGCCGGCAGTATCGCGACCTGGAGCTGGTATTCGTGGCCCATACCTCGGAGGCGTGGGAGTTCCAGGAGGACGATTTCTTCCATGTCAGCGGCACTGGCGGAACGGTCGCCTCGGCGGGGCTGAACAAGGTGCGAGAGATCCTCGATGCCCGCTACAGTCCCAGCCAATACAATATTTACCTGTTCTATGCCTCCGATGGCGAGAACTTTCCTTCCGACCAATCGCAGGCGCAAGTCGCGCTGGAGGAACTGGAGGGAGACTGCAACTATGCCGGCTTCCTCGAAGTCGCGCCGCTTGCCGGCAGCGAACCGGACAGCGAGATCGGCCGGCTGTTCCTGGAACGCGCCGCCGAGGACGATCATGTCGGGGCTTTCCGGGTCGCCAGCACCGAGGATATCTGGAATGCGGTGCGGCATTTCTTCGGCCAGCAGGTCGAGATGTCATGAAAGCCGAAGACTGGCAGATCCATGTCAACCAGATCGAGCAGCTGGCGCGCGATCAAGGCCTGAAGTATCACCCGGTCGAATTCGAAGTCGTACCGGAAAGCTTCATGACCGAGATCGCCATCTATGGGCTGCCGGTCCGTATGCCGCACTGGTCGTTCGGCGTGCGCTACATCTATCAGTTGATCCAGCATCGCATGGGTCTGTCGCGGCTGTTCGAAGTGGTATTTCCCGGCAATCCAGGCCGCGCCTATCTCGCCAAGACCAACAGTGCCGCCGAGAATGTACTGGTGACGGCACATGTACTCGGTCATGCGGATTTTTCCGCCAACAACCTGCTGTTTCGCCGCAGCCAGGAACAGGTGGGCGAGCATATCGTGGAACAGGCGGCGGCGCATGCGCGCCAGATCGGCATGGCGATCCAGGAACACGGTCTGGAGCGCGTCGAATCCGTACTGGATGCGGCGCTTGCCCTGGAACAGCACGTGGACATCGACCAGGGCCTGCGCCGCGAGCGCTACCCCGAGCGCGTGCCGGAACGCCAGCTCCCCGCGAGCGATGAGTTCTCGAAGCGCTTTGCCGCCCTCGGCCCCGATACCGCGCGACCCCAGGCCAGCGGCGGCCCGGCGAAGCGCGCACCGGTCCCGCCGCATCCGGAACGCGATCTGCTGTGGTTCATCGCGCAATATGCGCCCGAGCTCGAGCCTTGGGAGCGCGACATCTTCCTAGCGGTTCGCGAGGAATCGTTCTACTTCTATCCGGTGTTCGCCTGCCAGATCATGAACGAGGGCTGGGCCTCGTATTGGCATGCGCGACTGCTGCGCGAAGCCGACTTCCTGCCCCAGGCCTCCTACCTGGACGCGATCAAGTGCCACTCGGACGTGGTGCGTCCGACCGCCAGCGGCGACAACGTTGCACTCTCGACCAATCCGTACCACCTGGGCTTTTCGATCTGGGAGAAAATCGTCGAACAAAGCGGGCTGGAGCAGGCGCGTCGCATCATGATCGAAGATGACGACTTTGCATTCGTACGCAATCATTTGACGCTCGAACTGGCCACGGAATTGAACCTGTTTCGATACCGCGGCCCCACGAACGGCACTCTGACGGTGCAGGACATGGATTTGCCGGCGCTGCAGGATGCCCTGCTTGCGCCAAAGTACGGTTTCGGCGCTCCCGCGGTGAGCGCCGCGCATGTTCATGTCGATGGCAAGCTGGAACTGGCGCATGACCATCTCATCGATGGCCGGGGCCTGGATCCCGAGCGTGGCCGTAAGGTATTGGAGTACGTCGCGCGAGTGTGGCGCCGGCCGGTGACCTTGACCACGGTGGATGGCGACGACCGTCCGCTTGAAATCGAGGTTTCCGCGCCGCTGAGGCTAGAATCGACCTGAAGGTCCGCGGCCGAGAGCATCGCGCCGGCGGTTGTGAAACGATGAGCCTGGCCGGCGGCCTCCGGCAACCACACTCAGGCAAAGCGATCCTGATGGTCGCGCACGAAGTCCTCCAGGGTTCGCGGCGCATTGCCCGTGACCTCCCGCACGACCTGGGTCGGAGCGACATTGATCAGATTCGACGCGCAGATATCCCACAGCTCCAGTTTTGCCTCGATCATGACCGGCGGCACACCCTGCGCCTGCAGCCAGCCGCGCGCCTCGTTGGCGGTGATATCGGTGTAGCGCACGGATTTACCCAGCAGCGCGCCGAGCCGCTGCGCAATCTGGGGGAAACTCAGCAGTTCGGCGCCCGTCACCGTATAGGTGCGTCCTGCATGCGCGGGATCGGTCAGGGACGCGGCGGCCACCGCGGCGACGTCCCGAGCATCGACCCACGTCCAAGGTGTCGACCTGAACGGCCCCGCAATGACCCCCTGCCGGGCAACGCTCGGTGCGAAATCCAACAGCATCTGCCACAACATCGTCGGCCGCAGGCGCGTGATCTGCATACCGCTGGCCTCGACGTCCCGCTCCGCCTGCCCGAACCAGCGCAGGGTGCGCGCGCAGCACATGCCGGAATCGGCGCCGACCCCCGACAACTGGACCAGCCGCGACACGCCGGCGCTCTTGGCCACGTTCACGATACGCGCGTGCGTCTGCGAAATTTGCGGCGAGATGGCGCACGCCAGAAAAACGGCCTCGACACCTTGCAGTGCCCGCTGCAAACTTGCCGCATCGGATGTATCGCACTGTATCCCCTCGATATTCGAGGCTTGTACGGGCAATTCGGCGGCTTCGGCAAGCATCGCCCGGACAGCCACGGGCCGATTGGCAAGCTCAGCGAGGACCGCCCGGCCCACATGACCCGCTACATCCGTCACCAACAGCATTCTTTCGCCCCCGGGGCAACCACAATGAACGCTACATTAAGCGGCCCGGGCGCCGGGGTAAACCGCCGCCGGGGCAAATGGCTGGTGCGCTACAGTCATCAATTCCGTGCCTACAATGCGCGGGCGTGAGAGGCATTACATGGCGAGGGCGAGGTAGGCATTGAACAATTTCAGCGACGTCGTGGCATTCGTGCGTGTAGTCGAAGCACGCAGCTTCGTCGCGGCGGCGCAGACCTTGGGCATGTCACCTTCGGCGATCAGCAAGGCCGTCAGCCGCCTGGAAGAGCGGCTGGGCGCGCGCTTGCTCAATCGCACCACCCGCTCGCTGAGCCTCACCGACCTGGGGACCAGCTATTACGACCGATGTCGCGACGCGCTCGGCCAGCTCGATCACGCCGAAAGCGAAGTCGCCGAGTCCCGCGGCGTTCCCCGAGGCCGGCTGCGTATCGATGTCCCCATCGCGCTCGGTCGTCGATTGATCGTACCGGCCCTGCCCCGCTTCATCGAACAGCATCCGGAACTCACGGTACAAATGAGCATGAATGATCGCGTGGTGGATCTGGTCCAGGAAGGGATCGATGCCGCCCTGCGCGTGGGCAGCTTGTCGGACTCGAGCCTGATAGCCAGGCGCGTGGGAAGTTTTCGCGGCGTGACTTGCGCCTCGCCAGAGTTCATCCAGCGCATCGGCGCGCCGCAAACCCCACAAGAGCTGCAAAGCGAACACTGCATTGCCATGTTCAAGCTCGGCAACAACCAGCGGCGCGAATGGTTGTTTCGCAAGAACGGCACCGCTCATTCGGTAGTACCCCTGGCGCCGCTGTCGTTCAGCGATCCCGAATCCGCGGTGGCCGCCGCCGTCAGCGGCGCCGGATTCGTGCGCACGCTGGATTTTACGGTCGAGGCGCAGATCGCAGCGGGCTTGCTGCACCCCGTGCTGGAGGACTGGAACGAAGGTGCCGTATGGCCGGTGTCGGTGGTCTATCCTCAGCATCGCCAGCCAACCGCCAAGATCAAAGCGTTCATTGAGTTCGTATCGGGCTTGTTGCCGCAGACCGCCCTTTGATTCCCTACATCGGTCAAAGCGCTTGTGACGCATCGAACGCGCACGCGAGGCAGCGAGCGCCACCTCGCCGCTAAAACGATTGCGGTCCGGTCCGGCGCACTTACAATGACTGGTGCGCTGGGCAACCCGCCCCGCGATCCGCCGCGTGTTCACACCTGGCTTCACTCATGAGCGCGAAACTGCCCTTTCACCCAGCCGTTGCCGCCTGGTTCCACCAGGCCTTTGCGGCGCCGACCCCGGCGCAGGAACAGGCGTGGCCGGCGATCCAATCCGGCAGCGACGTGTTGATCGCCGCACCGACCGGGTCCGGCAAGACGCTCGCGGCGTTCCTTGCGGCAATCGACGAGCTGGTGCGCGAGGCGGAACAATGGGGATTGCCGGACGAGACACGCATCGTCTATGTCTCGCCCCTGAAGGCTCTGTCGAACGACATCCATCGCAACCTGGAAGCGCCGCTCGCCGGCATCAGCCAGGGGCTGTTGGACGACACGGCGGACAGCAGCGCTCGCCCCGTGCAGATCCGCTCATGGGTACGGACCGGCGACACGCCGCAGTACGAGCGGGCGCGGATGCGGCGCAAACCACCGCACATCGTCGTCACCACCCCCGAATCCTTGTACATCCTGCTGGGCTCGCAATCGGGCCGCCAGATGCTGGCCACGACACGCACCGTCATCGTCGATGAAATTCATGCAGTTGCCGGCAGCAAGCGTGGTTCCCACCTGGCGCTGTCGCTAGAGCGGCTCGAAACGCTGACGGCTCGGCGGCCGACGCGAGTCGGCTTGTCGGCGACCCAGCAACCCGTCGAGGAAGTCGCGCGCTTCCTGGTCGGTGCAAAACGCGTCAACGACAAGGGCGAGGCCGACTGCCGCATCATCGACAGTGGACACCTCAAGCATCGCGAGCTGGCGCTGGAGTTGCCGGACTCGCCGCTGGAGGCGGTCATGTCCAGCGAGGTGTGGACGCAAATCTACGACCGGCTGGCGCAATTGGTCCGCGAACATCGAACGACCTTGATTTTCGTCAACACACGACGGCTGGCCGAACGCGTTTGCCGGCATGTCGCCGAACGCATCGACGCGGATCCCGGCACGACGCCGGAGGATGCCGCCGCTACGGATTCCAGCATCGTCCGCTCGCGTTCCTCGCGTCCCTCCGCGGTGGCGGCCCACCACGGCAGCCTGGCCAAGGAGCTGCGCTTGGATGCCGAGCAACGATTGAAGCGTGGCGAGCTCAAGGCGCTGGTCGCAACCGCATCGCTGGAACTTGGTATCGATATCGGTGATGTGGATCTGGTTTGCCAACTGAGTTCGCCGCGCTCCATCAACGCCTTCCTGCAACGCGTGGGCCGCTCCGGACACGCCGTCGGCGCAACGCCCAGGGGCCGATTGTTTCCGCTCTCGCGTGACGACCTGGTGGAATGCACGGCGCTGCTGGACAGCGTACGGCGCGGCGAGCTGGACCGATTGAAGATCCCACTGCTGTGCCAGGACGTCCTGGCACAGCAAATCGTCGCCGAAGTCGCCGCCCGCGAGTGCGGCGAGAACGAACTCTATGAACTGCTGCGCGGCGCGTATCCATTTCGCGATCTGACGCGCGAGTCCTTCGCTGACGTGGTGCACATGCTGGCCGAGGGATTCACCACCCGCCGCGGACGCCAGGGCGCGCTGCTGTATCACGACGCCGTCAACCACATCCTGCGCGGACGCAAGGGAGCGAGGCTGACCGCCATCACCTCCGGCGGGGCAATCCCGGATACTGCCGACTATCAGGTCATGCTGGAGCCGGAGGGCCAACTGGTCGGCACGGTCAATGAAGACTTCGCGGTGGAGAGCCTGGCTGGGGATGTGTTCCAGCTGGGCAATGCCTCGTATCGGATTCTACGTGTCGAGCGCAGCACAGTCAGGGTCGCGGATGCCCACGGCGAAGCGCCATCGATCCCCTTCTGGCTGGGCGAGGCTCCGGGACGCACGGATGAATTGTCGGCAGCCGTATCGCGGCTGCGCAGCGAGATCGCGGTACGGCTTGAAACCGACCCTGTTGCGGCAGCCGACGCAGTCGGCCCTGGCGCCACCGAGGGCAGCGAACGCGACGCGGCCTGCGGCGGCGCTGTGGAGGCATTGCGGTATCTGACGGAATCGATCGGTATCGCCCCAGCCGCCGCCGCGCAGCTGCTCGCGTATTTGAGCGCGGCACACGCCGCACTGGGCTGCCTGCCCACCCAACGAATCATCGTGCTGGAGCGCTTTTTCGACGAAGCCGGCGGCATGCAACTGGTGATCCATTCGCCCTTTGGCAGCCGGATCAATCGGGCATGGGGCCTGGCACTGCGCAAGCGCTTCTGCCGCACGTTCAATTTCGAACTGCAGGCAGCGGCGACGGAAGATACGATCATCCTGTCGCTGACCACCGCACACAGCTTCGAGCTCAAGGATGTGGCGCGCTATCTGCACCCGAGCACGGCGCGCGGCATATTGATCCAGGCACTGCTGGCGGCGCCGATGTTCACCACACGATGGCGCTGGGACGCTTCGATCGCATTGGCGCTGCCGCGCTTTCGCAGCGGCAGGAAAGTTCCCCCACCCCTGGCGCGTATGAACGCCGAGGATCTCCTGGCAGCGGTATTCCCGGACCAGGTCGCGTGCGGCGAGAACCTGACGGGCGACATCGTCGTCCCCGATCATCCCTTGGTACAACAAACCGTGCGCGACTGCCTCGAGGAGGCGATGGATGTCGAGGGCTTCGAACGACTGTTGCGGTCGTTGACGAATGACGAGCTGCGTATCGAAGCACGGGACTTGACTGAACCCTCGCCGCTGGCACTCGAGGTCCTGTCTGCCCGCCCCTATTCGTTCCTGGACGACGCTCCGCTGGAGGAGCGCCGGACACAGGCTGTCGCGAGTCGGCGCTGGCTCGATCCCGAATCGGCCGCCGATCTTGGCAAGCTCGATCCGGAGGCGATAGCCCGCGTGCGTCTCGAGGCGTGGCCGGATGCATCCAGCGCGGATGAGTTGCATGATGCACTGCTGTGGTTGACCTGTCTGACGCAGGCGGAAGTGCAGGGCACTGCGGCCTGGCCGCTGTTGATGCACGAGCTGGCGACTCGACGACGCGTCCATCTCGTGCGCGCGGGCACCGTGACGCTGTATATCGCAGCCGAGCGAGCCCCGTTGTTCCAGGCCTTGTTCGGCAATCCTGTGTTCGAACCCGGATCGGCGGCGCCTGCCGCCCACGGCAGCGGGTCGCGCGCAGACGCCTTGCGCGAGATCGTTCGCGGCCGGCTTGAAGGATCGGGGCCGACGACCGCACAACGTCTGGCGCAATTACTGGGCGTACCGCTGCGCGAGGTCGATGCGGCCTTGCTCGAGCTGGAAGTCGAAGGGTGTGCCATGCGAGGGCGGTTCGAGCCGGTCACGACCGCCGGGAACGCGGTGGATACCAGCGAAGCCGCGCCGGAAATGACCCTGCAATGGTGCGATCGCCGCCTCCTGGCACGCATTCATCGCTACACAGTCAAGCGGCTGCGTGCACAGATCGAGCCGGTGCAGGCGCGCGACTTCTTGCGCTTCCTGTTCGATTGGCAGCGCGTGACGCCTGCCTCGCGCATGCAGGGTCCCGATGCGCTCGCCGCCGTGCTCGCTCAGCTGGAAGGCTTCGAAGCACCGGCGAATGCGTGGGAAACGGAAGTATTGCCGGCGCGCATCGAGCAGTACGAGCCTGCCTGGCTCGACGAGCAATGTCTCGCCGGCCGCCTCGCATGGGCGAGGCTCGCCACCCGCCGCGGCGATGCGGAGCGCGGCGCAGCGCCAGTTCGCTCGACACCCGTGGCACTGCTGGCCCGGCGCAACGTCAAGATCTGGACATTGTTCTCGGATGGCACGGATCCCAGACCGCTTACTCCCAAGGCAAGGCAGGTCTCCGCATTCATCGAGCGGCACGGCGCATCCTTCTTCGATGAAATTGCCGAAGGGGCGGGACTCCTGCCGAACCAGATCGAAGCAGGACTCGCCGAGCTGGTGGCGCTCGGCCTGGTCAATTCCGACAGCTTCGGCGGGTTGCGCGCGCTGCTGATGCCCGCCGATCGACGTAGACCGACGGCGCGTGATGGGCGACGCCGGCGCATCGCAATCTTCGGCATGCAGGATGCCGGACGCTGGGCACTGGTCAAAAAATCGCCATCAAGCCATGAACCGCAGCGGGCATTCGAAATGGATGCCACGGAGCACATCTGTCGCACGCTGTTGCGGCGCTGGGGGGTAGTATTCTGGAAATTGCTGGAACGCGAGGCCGACTGGCTGCCGCCATGGCGCGACCTGCTCAAATGCCTGCGGCGCCTGGAGGCACGAGGCGAGATTCGCGGCGGCCGCTTCATTGCCGGATTCTCTGGCGAACAATTCGCACTGCCGGATGCGGTCGGCCTGCTGCGCGATGCGCGGCGGCACCCTCGTGAGAATCGCTTGCTTTCGTTGTCGGCCGCGGACCCCCTGAATCTCGTCGGCATCATCACGCCAGGCGCGAGGCTGCCCTCGCTCAC
>JBEBRC010000103.1:0-11676 GCA_040395055.1 Steroidobacter denitrificans | reverse complement strand
AGGGCGATACCTGTCAGTTCCTGGCCCAATCCGTCATGCAGGTCATTACCGATACGGTATTGCTCGCGGCTGACCGCCTCCAGGAGCGCACGCTCCAGCTGCTTGCGCTCGCTCACGTCCTGCACCACGACCAGACTATGGCTTCGACCTGCCACATCGAACTCTGAGATGATCCCGGCTCCCGTAAAATGCGTGCCGTCCGCTCGACGCCCATCGAATTCCACCTGCAGGCTGCCCGCATCGCCCGCCGACGCGGACTGCCAGCCTGAGCGCTGCTCGATTGGCCAGCGGGCCAGCACCGTCATTCGACGTCCGATCAGCTCGCCGCGGCGGTAGCCGAACATTGCATCGAAAGCCGGATTGGCAATCTCGATCACGGCGTTCTCGTCAACCACGGCGACGCCCTCGAGCATGGATTCGATCATGCGCGCCTGGGTGGCGATGGCGCGTTCGGCACGGATCTGCTCGGTCGTTTCGGTACCAACCAGCGTCAATGCGGCGACCGTCTGTCCCATACACAAGGGTCTGATACGGATGTCGAAGTTTCTCTGACACCCGTCACGATCCAGCAATTCCGCCGAGTAGCCATCGGCCTGGCCCGTGTCCAGCACCCGATGCATGGCCGCCAGCGCCACGGGTAGCAAGTGCTCCGGAAAGAACTCGGTTACGCACAGTCCGATCAACTCCTGGGCGCTTCGGTGCTGGACGCTGTGGTTCGCGACCAGGACGTGCAGGCGACGGTCCAGGACCAACAGGAATTCGGGAATGGATGCCGCCAGTTGGCGCAGGGTGTCGTTGCCAAGATCCGCATTCAAGCGGGCCTGGAACAGCGCATCGTCAGAACTGGAATCGTCTTTTTCCGTCGCGACATTCAAGGCAGCGCTGCACCTCGTGGAAGCCGGCGTCGCGACGACATGTGCGCGCCTGGGACGTGGGCAAATCGCCTGCAACGTCGCAGGAAATGGTGGTAGAGGCGCTGGGTAGGGGATATGAGCGATTCCCCTAATGTCAGGGGTGGTGCGCACGCCTTATGTCCACCAGCCAGCGATCAGGCAACCGACGGCGGCTCCGGCATTTCTTCCTGGTCGCCGACCCAGCGGGTCGCATAGCGGATCAGTTCACTGGTCGAGCGCAGATTCAATTTCTCGCGCATATGGCGTCGATGGGCGTCGACCGTCTTCATGGACAGATCGAGGCGCTGCGAAATCTCGCGCGTGCTGACACCGCCGCCGATCAGCCGAAAAACCTCCAACTCACGCTCGGTCAAGGCCGAAACCGGGTCTTCGTCCGTCCCAGGCATACGGCCACGCGCAACCTGGCTCAGCAGCCGCTCGCTCATCGCCGCGCTCACATGTCGCTGGCCTCGAGCGACCTTGCGCAGGGCATCCAGGAAGTCCGTGCCGGCGACGTTCTTCATCACATAGCCGCTGACGCCCATCCTCAGCAGCCGCTCCGCGTACAGGGCTTCGTCCTGCATGGACAGCACGAGAACGCGTGTATCGGGATGATCGCTGCGAATCCAGCGCACCAGTTCGATACCATCGTCCGCCCCCAGGGCCAGGTCCACGACCGCCACGTCCGGTCTGTGCTCGGCGATCGCCGCCTGTGCGACCGACACCGAACTAGCCTCTGCCACGAGCGCGAAATCGCCCTGTCCCGCCAGGAGCTGCTTCAAGCCCTCGCGTACGAATGGATGGTCATCGACAATCACGATCCGTGTCTGTTCCGGCATAGTGCGCCCTCTTCATGCCTGCCTTGCCATGCCCCTGACCGTCTGCGGCGGGCCCCATGATGTTGATTTAACGCCTGCGGCCATACAAGTGCCAACGATCCCCATTTTCCACTGTCTGCACATAGTGATAGCGTGTCGGGCAGCGCGCAGGGGGTAAGGTCGCTACGTCATATGAATAAGGATACGACATCAACGCTGCGTTTCGTGCTGCTCGAGGACAACCCGGGCGATGCCGAGCTGATTGAGCTGGAGCTGGCGCAAAACGGCATTGCCGTGGACTGGCGGCACGTCGCTTCAGAGAAGGACTTCCGCGAAGCCCTCGGCGCGGAACCCGATCTGGTACTGGCCGACTACACCTTGCCAGGATTCGACGGACTGGCGGCGCTCAGAATCCTGCTGGAGTGCTGCCCGGATGTGCCTTTCATCTTCGTTTCCGGCTCGCTGGGCGAGGAACGCGCCATCGAGGCATTGAAAAGCGGGGCGACCGACTACGTGCTGAAGGACCGCTTGCGGCGATTGCCCGCGGTCGTCAATCGTGCGTTGGCCGAAGCCCGGGATCGGCGAAAGCGCCGCCTGGCCGAAACGGCGTTGGAGGAAAAACGCATACTGCTGGGCACCTTGATCGACAGCCTGCCGCAGATCGTCTATGCCGTCGATACCGACAATCGCGTGACAGTCGTCAATCGGGCGTTGCTCGATCTGCTGTCCAAGAAACGCGATCAGGTGCTCGGACGAAGGCTGTCGGAGATCTGGCACGACGAGGATGTCGGCGACATTGAAGCGCAGGCAGCCAATACGATGCGTACCGGGCGCTCGCTCACCGACCAGGAGCGGGCCTGGATCGGCGCCGACGGCTCCGTGCGCTGGTTGACGATTACCCACGTACCGCTTCGCGACCATGGCGCGGTCTCCGGACTGGTGAGCACCATACAGGAAGTCACCGCGCGCAAGGCGCTGGAGCAGGAGATCCTCGATATCTCCAATAGAGAGCAGCGCCTGCTCGGCAGCGACCTGCACGACGGCCTTGGCCAGGAACTGACGGGCTTGTCGCTGCTGCTGAAGGGCCTGGAGGTCCAGCTATCACGCGAATCACCGCAATATCTGCCCCAGGTGACAAAGATCAGCGACCTGCTGGCCCAAGCCATTCAAAGCACGCGCTCGCTGGCGCGCGGCCTCGCGCCGGTCAATCTCGAACGCGGCGGCCTGCCAGAAGCGCTCAAGCATCTCGCGGCCCGCTGTTCCGACCTCTACAATCTGCCATGCACGTTCCACAACGCCGCTCAGAGGCTACCAGACCTGGAGGAGGGAGCGGCAACGCATTTGTACCGCATCGCGCAGGAAGCGACGACCAATGCAGCGCGCTACGCTGGCGCGAAATCGATCTCCATCGAGCTGCGCTCCACGGCACGCAAGCTGCTGCTCGTGATCGCCGATGATGGCATTGGCCTGAGTGCCGGGCTCTCGCAGAGAACGCCGGGGATGGGGCTGAAGATCATGGAGTACCGCGCCCGCATGCTCGGCGGCACGATCAGCTTCGAAGAGCCGGCGGTGGGCACGCGAATCGTGCTATCGGCGCCACTGCATGTGCTGCGCCGTTCGCAGGACACACTGCGCCGGATCGTCTGAGCAGTTCCTGCCAGCACGCCCGTCGCAGCCCTTGCGGCGCGCAGCCGGCGTTCGCGCACTCGGCCGACTACCTGTCCTCCTGCACGGGCGCCGCCAGCCCATGCTCGCCGCCATTCCACACATCGATGAAGGCCTCCACCTCGGCGGCCGGCATGGCTTGGGCAATGAATTCACCTTGCAACGCGTCGCAGCCGCTTTGGTCCAGGAATTCGAATGTCTGCGAATCCTCCACCCCTTCGGCGCAAACCGTCAGGGATAGATTGTGCGCCAGTTCGATGATGGCACGCACGACCGTGGCCGCCGCCTTGCTGGCCTGAATCTCGGCAATCAGCTGGCAGTCGATCTTCACCTCGCTGAACGGCATTTTGTACAACTGGGTCAGGGATGACAGGCCGGTGCCAAAATCATCCAAGGACAGCCCGACGCCCTTCACGCGCAGGCGGGTGAAGATATCCATCACCAACTCTGGATCATCCAGCGATGCGGCCTCGGTAACGTCCAACGTCAGCTGCTCGGGCGTGACGTCGAATTCGCGAAAGATGCGCGCCAGTCGATCCGGGAATTCCAGATCCTGTACCAGTCGCGGCGAGATATTCACCGCCGCGGCAAGATCCAGCTTCTGCTTGCGCCAATGCCCGACCTGCCGAATGGCGTCGGTCAAGACAAAGTCGGTCACGTCGACGATCAGGCCCGATTGCTCCGCCATCGGCAGGAACTCGCCGGGATACAGCAGCCCCAGGCGCGGATGGCGCCAGCGTACCAGCGCCTCCGCACTGCGCACGTGCCAGTCGCCCGCCGCGCGCACGATTTTCGGCTGATAGTGCACCAGCAACTCATGTTCATCGATGGCGCGGCGCAACTCGTCAACGGAAATACGTGCCCCCGGTTCCAAATGCTTGGCGAGCAGAATCTCGATGTCTTCGAGCATGGCAGGCTTCTGCAGCGTCCCAAGCATCCTCAATCCCAAGGAGTCGCCCAACTGCCTGGCGCTGGCGAGCACGCGCTGATCCATGCCGCTGGCAAGCAGGATCCCGCTGGTGATCTCCTGCCGCGCCATGTAGCGCAGCGCCTCGATGCCGTCCATCCCTGGCATCTGCAGGTCCAGCAGGATCAGAGCGGGCTGGCGCCGCGCCAATTGCTCACGGAAAGTCGCCGCCGTGTCGGCGGTGATCACATCGCAACCTACGCCCTGGCCGATCTGCTCGATCAGCTCCAGAAAATCTCTCTCGTCATCAACCGCAAGCAATAAATTCCTTTCACAGCGGGACACAGTCAGCCTCCTCTTTGCCATCCAGTTTGGCGCGAATACGGCGCGCCAGGTCTTCCACTTTATACGGCTTCGGCAGCAGTTCGGTCGATGCCTCCGGCAAGCCCCTGTGCATCACCGACGTCTCGGCGAAGCCGGACGTCATCAACGTCTTCACCCCGGCACGCCTATCCAGGATTCTGCGTATCAGCTGTGGTCCCAGCAAGCCGCCAGGCAGCATGATGTTGCAAAACACCAGGGCTACGTCCGCGTGCCGCTCGACCAACGCCAGCGCCTCGTGTCCATCGCCGGCTTCCAGCAATCGATAGCCCAGACTGCCGAGGATATCGACGACCGTGGCCCGCACTTCCTGGTTGTCTTCGACTACCAGGATCGTCTCGTGGCCTCCGGGCAGGTCGAGTTCCGGGCCGGTTTCGACGGCAACTCGCTCGGCCGTGACATGGGCCGTGTCATGCGTACGGGGAAAATACAGATACACGCTCGTGCCCTGCTCCAGGCGGCTCGTAATGTGTATATGTCCTCCGGACTGCTTGACGAAGCCGTAGACCATGGACAGGCCCAGGCCACTGCCCCGGCCTACATCCTTGGTGGTAAAAAATGGTTCGAATACGCGCTTGAGCGTCTGCGCCGACATGCCCATGCCGTTGTCACAGACTTCCAGCAGCACATATTCCCCTGGAGCCAGCCCTTCCTGGTGCAATGGCCGATCGCGACGAATGACGGCATTGCGCGTACAAATTGTAATGACGCCGCCGCTCGGCAACGCGTCGCGCGCATTGATCACAAGATTGAGAACGGCATTCTCGAGCTGCCCGGGATCCACCCTCATGGGCCAAACGTCCGCCGCGGAATCTCGCTTTATCTCGACGTCGCCTGTGAGCGTTCGCCGCAACAGCTCGTACATGCCGCCGATGAGCGTGTTGAGATCCACGACTCGCGGCTCCAGCACTTGCTGGCGTGCAAAGGCGAGCAGGCGGCGAGTCAAACTTGCCCCGCGCATTGCAGCATTCAGTGCGGCGTCCACCTGCCGCAGCAGCGCCGGGCTCTCATGCAATGAGCGCGCCAGCAATTGCATGTTGCCCACGATGACCGACAGCAGATTGTTGAAATCGTGTGCGATACCTCCCGTCAGGCGCCCGACCGCCTCCATTTTCTGGCTTTGCCGCAGCTCCGCCTCCAACTGGCGCTTCTCGGTCACATCTCGTGCAGTGACGAAGCATCCGTGGATTTCCTCGCCATCGTCCCGGTGAGGGATGAATACGGCTTCAAGATCGGCCGCACGTCCGGCGGCGCCCTCGAACCGCCCATGGCTTTCCATCACCCTGCCCTGGAGGGCCATGTGGACCTCCGCTGCAATCATGCGATAGCGCGCCTCGCCGATCAGCTCCTTGATCGTACGACCGCGGCTGCCGGACGCCGACAATCCGAAGAACTCCTGGGACATCCTGTTTGCGTAGACAACACGCTGCGCGTCATCGACGTAGACAATGAACAGCGGTAAGGAATCCAGGATCGTGCCGTAGAAATCCTCACTGCGATGCAACGCCTCCTGCGCGTTTATCTGCGCGTTGATATCGCTCAGCGAGCCTGCCAACCGCGTTGGCCGCCCTCCCGCATCGCGCTCGGCTTCGCCGCGCAACCGGCACCACCGGGTTTCGCCGCTGCGCGTGACCACGCGGCAGCGGATATCGAGGTGTTTGCGATTCTCCAGGTGCGCGCGGATCTTGCCCATCACCAGGCCGCGATCCTCTTCATGCAAGGCGTTGTGGAACGCATGGAAGGTGTTGGGAAAGTCGTGCCCGGTATAGCCCAGAATGGCGCGAAAACGCGTCGCGTACCAGACCTGGCCTGTGAGCAGGTTACAGTCGTACAGGCCATCGCAGGTGCCTCGCACGGCGCGCTCCCAGCGCCGCGCCACCTCGATAGCCTCCTGCCTATCCTGCTGGCTCGCCTGTAGCGCCAGTTCCAGCCGGGTTTCGCTGGCGCGCAAGGATTGCCCCAGCTGCCTGGACACGGAAATATCCTCGAGCGTGACAAGGATTCTCGCCAGGGACCGATCCGTGCGCAACAGGGGCCGGGTACTGATACGTCCCCAGAAGGCATCCCCGCCCTTGCGCGGGACGAGCCATTCGGCAGTAAAGCAGTGGCCTGACTGCAGCGCCTCGTCGAACCGCTGCTGCAGCCCCAGGTCGGTGGGACGCCCGGTGAAACGCGTGACCTGGCCGCCGGGGGCGTCCCCTGCCTGATGCCCCGTCAGATCGGCGAAGGCTCGGTTGATATACAGGACCAGCCGCTGTGGGTGGCAGGCATCCACGGTCAGCACTCCATGAACCAGGGCCTCCAGCGCCGCATTCACCTCGTCGATCGGCCTGGAGGCCAAATTTCGCCGGCCGGATGTAGTGCTCAAGGCTGAAGTCATGATCAGCAGCAAGATGGGTGGCGTGACATATTCGCGGAACGCACAAGCGCGACGGCAAGCCTGCCTCAGGCATGGCAAAAAAAACGTGTTGCGGCCCGCGCGTTTTGGGGTTTAGGGGAATACCCCATGGCCAGCGGTCCTCGCAAGAACACGGGCTCAGAGCCCCGCGGGGCTCGCCAGGCCCTACTGGCGTATCATGGTGTCCTTCTCGTTTCCGGACCAAGGCGCGACGCCAGGAACAGTATGTACGACTTCAGAAAATTCTTTATCGATGGTGCATGGGTCAGCCCCGCGGGCCGTAGTGAACTCGACGTCATCAATCCGGCCACCGAACTGGCAGTTGGCAAGATTTTGTCGGGTACTGCCGCGGACGTCGATGCGGCAGTCAAGGCCGCGCGCACGGCGTTCGACGGTTTTTCCCAGACCTCGCGCGAAGAGCGCGTCGCCCTGCTGCAACGAATCATCAAGATCTATCAGGCGCGCATCAAGGAGGTGGCCACGGCAATCTCCGATGAAATGGGCGCGCCGATGAAATTCGCCCTGCATGCACAGGCAGGCAGCGGCCTGGGACACTTCACCTCGACGCTGGCCGCGCTCAAGGACTTCGAGTTCGAGGAGTCCATCGGCACGACGCAGATTCGGCGTGAGCCGATCGGCGTTTGCGGCCTGATCACGCCATGGAACTGGCCCATCAATCAAATCAGCTGCAAGGTCGCCCCTGCTCTGGCCGCCGGCTGCACGATCGTCCTCAAGCCCAGTGAGATCGCACCGCTGAGCGCGCATCTGTTTGCCGAAATCCTCGAGGAAGCCGGCGTGCCGAAAGGGGTGTTCAACCTGGTCGATGGCGACGGCCCGACGGTTGGTGCAGCCATCTCGAGTCATCCTGACATCGACATGGTGTCCTTCACCGGCTCGACCCGCGCCGGGGTGCAGGTGGCCAAGGCTGCGGCCGACAGCGTCAAGCGAGTGTCGCAGGAGCTGGGCGGGAAGTCCGCGAACATCATCCTGGAAGACGCCGACTTGAATGCGGCGGTCAAGAATGGCGTGCTGTCGATGATGTCGAACAGCGGCCAATCCTGTAATGCGCCCTCACGCATGCTGGTGCCGGCGAAGCTTTACGACAAGGCGGTCGAGATTGCCAAGACGGTCGCCGCCAGGCCCGTCGTCGGCGATCCGAAGGCGGAAGGCGTGACCATGGGTCCGGTGTCGAACTCGACGCAGTTCGAAAAGATCCAGCATTTGCTGGAAAAAGGCATCGAGGAAGGCGCGACGGTTGTGGTCGGCGGCCCCGGCCGACCGTCAGGGCTCGACAAGGGATACTTCGTGAAACCGACCATCTTCGCCAATGTGAACAACGAGATGACCATCGCACGCGAAGAGATTTTCGGACCGGTACTGGTCATGATTCCCTATCAGGACGAGGACGAAGCGGTACGTATTGCGAACGACACTGTCTATGGCCTGTCTGGCTACGTATATGCCGGCAATATCGAGCATGCGCGGCGCGTCGCGCGGCGCATGCGCACCGGCATGGTGCACCTCAACGGCGCGCCCACCGACATCAACGCACCCTTCGGCGGCTACAAGCAGTCCGGTAATGGCCGTGAGTGGGGTCGTGAAGGGCTGAGGGAATTCCTGGAAACCAAGGCGGTGATGGGCTATTCGAGCGCCGGCGACGACGCGGCTTGAGATCTCATCTATCCGGCGCTGCCGCAGCCGGAAGGCTGCGGCGTACCTGCCCGGACGGCCCCGCTTGCGAAGGCAGCACGGCCTCATCCGGCGCGCGATCGAAGATGCGCCTGACTTTCATGCCGGCCAGCTCCGTATCACCGCGCCAGGTCATGCGGTATTCCAGCTGACCGGTGGGAAGAAGCCGAAATTTCTCGTTCACACGCGGACCCTTGCTCACACGGCGATCGATCACGAACCAGTCGCCATCCCACCCCACTCTGGAGTCCGCAAGCTGCCCCTGTGGCATGGACACCTGGCTGCGCGTACCGGCCGCGAATCGACGCGTACCCGACTCGGCGGCAAATTCCAATTGCGCTCCCGACTGCCGGATCTCCAGGACCTGCGTAATGACCAGCATGCGCCGGAAATTTTCGTCCCGCTGCTGCTGCCGGGAACGCTGCGAAGCCGTACGCCGCGATGTGTTCGAGCCCTGCGCGCTGGCCTGATCCGCATCCAGCGGCGGCAATGCATCGGGACGGCGTGCCTGCTCGACCTGGCGGCGCCATCGCGCATCGCGGCTGCGCTCCTTCTCGATCTGCCGCGCGAGCATGGCCTCCGCGTCATCGCTGAGCTCGCCATTCAGTATCCAGCGGCCGCTCAAGTCGCGGCCGCGAGCGGACACCGCGTCGTAGTCCGCATGAGCGGCGATTGCCCACGCGGACAAGACGATCACGAACAGGTAGCGGTATCCGTTCAGAAAAATGCCTGCAAGCCAGTCTGGGCACGCCCCAGGATCAGAGCATGCACATCATGCGTTCCCTCATAGGTGTTGACCGTCTCGAGATTCTGGGCATGACGAATGACGTGGTATTCGCTTTGGATACCGTTGCCACCGTGCATGTCGCGCGCCAGCCTGGCGATCTCCAGCGCCTTGCCGCAGTTATTGCGTTTTACGATCGAGATCATTTCCGGCGCCATTCGGCCTTCGTCGAATAGCCGGCCGACGCGCAGCGAGGCCTGCAAGCCGAGGGCGATCTCGGTCTGCATATCGGCAAGCTTCTTCTGAAACAACTGCGTATGCGCGAGCGGGCGGCCGAACTGCACCCGCTCCAGGCCATAATCCCGCGCCCGATGCCAACAGTCCTCCGCGGCGCCCATCGTTCCCCAGGAAATCCCATAGCGAGCACGATTGAGACACTCGAACGGTCCTTTCAGCCCGGATACCCGCGGCAGCAGATTCTCTTCCGGCACGTCCACGGCATCCATCACGATCTCTCCCGTGATCGATGCCCGCAGGGACAGCTTGCCGGCGATCTTCGGCGCTGACAGCCCACTCATGCCCTTCTCGAGAATGAAACCGCGGATTGCGCCGCCGTGCGCCGCGGATTTGGCCCACACGACGAAAACGTCGGCAATCGGGCTGTTCGAGATCCAGGTCTTCGATCCCGTCAAGCGATAGCCATCGGCGGTTTTCTCGGCGCGCGTGACCATGCTGCCCGGATCCGATCCAGCGCCCGGCTCCGTCAGCCCGAAGCAACCGATCCACTCTCCGGAGGCCAGCTTCGGCAGGTATTTCTGCCGCTGCGCCTCGGTGCCGAAGGCGTAGATCGGATGCATGACCAGCGAGGACTGCACGCTCATCATCGAGCGATAGCCGGAGTCGACCCGCTCGATTTCGCGCGCAACGAGCCCATAGGCCACATAGGAAGCCCCCGCACCGCCATACTCGGCCGGCAAGGTAACGCCAAGCAGGCCAACGGATCCGTAGGCCTTGAAGATGGCCGGCTCGGTGATCTCATTCAGATAGTCGTTGGTCACCCTGGGCAACAGCTCGTTCTGGGCGAATGCATGTGCCGTGTCACGGATGAGCTTCTCCTCGTCCGTCAACTGGTCCTCGAGGAACAAAGGATCGCGCCAATCAAAGCCCGTGAAGCGCTCATGGGTCGGGTGGGGGGTGGCTGACATGCGATGGATCCTCCGACGCTCGCAGGCGTGCGAGTCGTTTCGCTCTTAAGGAAGTGATGCCGACCAGGTATTACGCCCATCCATTCAGAGTGCATCAATAATTTAATGATATTTTATGATCTCATTTTCAGATCAATATAACCATGATCGACTCTCGCCAGTTGCGCTGTTTCCTCGCCGTCGCGCAGGAGCTCCACTTCAGCCGTGCCGCCGACCAGCTGCAGATCGCCCAATCGGCCTTGAGCCGGCATATCAACGAACTCGAACGTCGGCTCGGGGTCCGCCTTCTGAACCGCGGCCGACGCTCCGCGATCACCCTCACCGAAGCAGGCAGAGCCCTCTTTGCCGAGGCCGAACAGGCCGTTCGGCAACTGGACCGCGCAGCAGCCATGGCCCGGCGCGCCGGGCGCGGCGAGATAGGCCGAATCGAGATCGGCTATGTCGTATCCGCTGCGCTCAGCGGAGTCCTGCCGCAGACGCTGGAGCATTTTCGGCGGGTCCGTCCGGACATCCACGTGGAACTGGTCGCGATGGAAACGCCAAGGCAGCTCGACATGCTGCATAGCGGTGCGCTGGACATTGGATTTCTGCGGCCTCGGGCAATCTACCCCAGCGGCGTGACCGCAACCATCATTCATCGCGAGCCGATGCTGCTGGCGGTTGCCGCCGGTCATTCCCTGGCGGCGGGCCAAGTGGATCCTGCCGCACTGTCCAAGGAGAATTTCATCCTGCCGCAATTCGACGAAAGCGAAGGATTCGCGGAGCATCTGCGAGCCTTGGCTTCGTGGGGCGGCTTCGAGCCCAGACCCACCCATCGCGTACGGGACTTCGTGACCGCCGCGACCATGGCTGCCGCAGGCTATGGCGTCGTCCTGGCACCCAGCTCCATGGCATCGATCAGCCTGCGTAATGTCGTATGCCGGCGCATAGAAGGCTACGAGGGGTTCGCGGAGCTCGCCATTGCCTGCCGCACGACTTCCCTCTCACCAGCCGTGC
>JBEBRC010000102.1:0-11682 GCA_040395055.1 Steroidobacter denitrificans | reverse complement strand
GCGTGCCATCACATAGGCCGTCATGAGCGTGAGCAACACCCCATGCAGGGCCTGCCAGGCCAACAAAGCATGGTTCACTGCTCCATAAGCATGCGTGTGCGGCAGGATATCCATGCGCCACAATGCCTGGAAGTGAAAGGCAATGGATATCCACATGACCAGCAACGCCGCACATAGCGCGGCATTGAAGCCGTATCGAGCACCGTGTTCGGCCAGCAAACGATTCGCAATCCAGAGCAGGGCGCCGCTGCCGCCCAGTGTGCCCGCGGCGATGATCGATGCGGCGGCGTCGGGCAGATCGAATCCGGTGGGCGGCCAGACTTCCGGCGTGACCGTCCATAGATAGAAGTACGCGAACACCAGGCTGGCGAAGATTGCGCCATCGACGAGCATCAGGACGACGACCGCCCACCATGCGTGCGAGCGGCTGCCGCTCATGTAGTCGCGAAGCAGGATGCCACCCCCCACATCGTGGAGCCGCTCGTTCGGCGGCGGGTCGCTCTGCCAGAGCCATGTGAAGATACTGACCAGCGCGACGATTGCGCCAATCGCCGATGGAACGAAGAGTTTGACGGTGAGGAAAAGGAAGAATGCGGCCGTACCGAGGCCGGCCAGCATTGGCAGCCAGCTCGGGCCGGGTATGCGCAGCAGATATTCCGGACGGGCGCCGATCGCGCTGGTGACGAGTGTTTCGCGTCCAGCCGTGGCGAGTCCAGGTAGATAGTGCTGGCCGCTATCCACTTCCTGGCGCAGAGTCGGGTTGTCCCACAGCGGCTCGCGGCTTGCCACTGCCGGAATGCTGCGTGTCGCATAATTGCCCGTCGGCAACCATTCAAGCGTGCCTGCATGCCATGGATTGGTGTCGACCTTGTCGGCCACACGAAAATGCAGCAGCAGGTCGAGAAGTACGATCAGTACGCCGGCCGCCAGTATGAATGCGCCAATCGTCGACAGCAGATTCCAGACATCCCAGCCAAGCATGTCCGTGTAAGTCCATACGCGACGTGGCATGCCGAGCAGTCCGGATACGTGCATGGGGAAGAAGGTGACGTTGACGCCGATGAACATCAACGCACAGGCCCATTTGCCCATGCGCTCGGAAAGCGGTTTGCCGGTGATGAACGGTGCCCAGTAATAGATGGCAGCGAACACCGGAAAGACCATGCCGCCGATGAGCACATAGTGCAAGTGAGCGACGATGAAGTAAGTGTCGTGTGCCTGCCAGTCGAAAGGCACGACAGCCAGCATGACCCCTGTGAGGCCGCCGAGTACGAAGATGGCGAAGAATCCCAGGATGAACCATGTCGGCGTCGCCCGCTGCACGCGGCCGCGCCATAGCGTTGCCGTCCAGGCGAACACCTGCACGCCTGCGGGAATCGATACTGCCATGCTCGCGGCGGAGAAAAAGCTTGCGGTGAGATGCGGCATGCCGGTGGCGAACATGTGATGCACCCACAAGGCAAAGGAAATGAGGCCCGTACCCAGCAGTGCAAATACGATCCATCGGTAGCCGACCAGCGGCGTACGGGCCATCGTCGGCACGATCATCGACACCAGTCCGGCGGCCGGCAGAAAGATGATGTACACGTCCGGATGGCCGAACAGCCAGAACAGATGCTGCCACAGCACCGGGTCGCCGCCTTGCGCAGCGATGAAGAACGGCCAGTGGAATGCTCGTTCCAGTTCCAGCAATGCGGTGGCAAGAATCACGGGCGGAAAGGCGAAGATGATCATCGCTCCCACCACCAGCATCGCCCAAACGTAGATCGGCATTTTGTCCAAGGTCATTCCCGGTGGACGGGTACGCAGGATGCCGACCACGATCTCGATGGCGCCGGCGATCGCGGAGATTTCGATGAAACCGATGCCGAGGAGCCAGAAATCCGAGCGCAGCCCAGGCGAGAACTGCCAACTGGTGAGCGGCGGATACATGAACCATCCGCCATCAGGTGCTACGTCGAAGAAGATCGTGCCGAAAAATACCAGGCCGCCCGCCAGATATGCCCAGAATGCATACGCCGACAGGCGCGGAAACGGCAGATCGCGCGCGCCGAGCATGGCAGGCAGCAGTAGAATGCCGATTGCTTCGACCACGGGCACGGCAAACAGGAACATCATCACGGAGCCGTGCATGGTGAAGAGCTGGTTGTAGAGATCGTGATCGACGAGATCGTTTCCAGGCGCGGCGAGCTGCAAGCGCATGATCAATGCCAGCACGCCGCCCAGTACCAGGAACAGCAGTGCGGCGCCGATGTAATACAGGCCGATATACGTGTTGTTGACCGCGGTAAGCGCGCGCCAGCCCCTGGGCGCCTGCCATACTTCTCGCAGTCGTTCGAACTCGCCCGACGGCCGCGGCAACGCGTTCGGCAGGCCAGAGCGATGGCGTTCGGCGAAGTTCATCCAACACCTTTACGGCGTTCGCCCGGTTCAGCATTCTGTGGCACTGCATTCACTCCAGGCTTGCAAGCCATGCCGCAACCAGCCGCAGTTCGCGGCCTGTGTAAGCGTTCACGGAGGGCATCCGATTGCCGGGCTTGAGGTCCTGGGCGCCGGCGATCCATCCCGCCATGGTGCCGACGTGGTTACCCAGCAGGCCGGCGCCGAGCGAGCGCCGGCTACCGATGTGGGTGAGATCCGGTCCGAGTTGGCCCGTTGCGGGCGTTCCACGGACAGTGTGACATTCGGCGCAACCGCCGCGGAAGAACAGCTCGTAGCCGGATTTCAGTGAAGGATCGTCAGGGATACTTGCTGGCTGTGCCTGTCGCGCCAGCCAGCTGCGAAACTGCTCATCCGGCTGCGCGACCAGATGGAACGCCATGAGTGCATGTTGTCCGCCACAGTACTCGGCGCATTGGCCGCGATACACCCCTGGCCGATCGCTGCGAATCACGAGACGATTGATGCGGCCGGGAATCATGTCCACCTTGCCGGCAAGTGCGGGCACCCAGAAGCTGTGAATCACATCGCTGGTCGTCAGCAGAATCTCGACTGGCTGCCCGATGGGAATGTGCAGTTCGTTCGCCAGCACGACGGCAGGGGCGTTGTCCGGCATTTCGTAACGAACCTCCCACCACCATTGCTTGCCGGTGACTTGGATCCGCAGGGCGTTGCTGGGAGCGTGGACGTCGAGTGAATTACCGATCGATAGCGAATAGGCCAGCAGTGCTGAAAGCGTAACGATCGGGAACACGAGTCCGCCGTAGATGATCCAATGCCGGATCACGATACGGCGGGGGCCGGAGGCGATGCCGTACATCACCAGACCGATCACGATCAGCAGGATAAGCGTTGCGCCTGCGAACAGAACCATACTGAGTTCGTGGATCAGCGCCGCGCCGCTGCCGCTCGCTGCATGCAGTGTGGATTGAATGCCAGCCAGGTTCGTATCCATGGTGTGGTCATTCCAAGGTGTACAGATAGGCTGCCATGTCGCGCGCCTCGGCCTCGGTGACGCCCAGCGCAGGCATTGCGGTTTCGGGGGCGAGGGCGGGAGCATCCATGATCCAGCGCACCAGATATGCGGGTGTGTTCGGGTACTTGCCGGCGACATAGACGTTCATTGCAAACGTCGTGAGCGGCGGGCCGACGTATCCGCGGGCTGCGTGAATGCCGGGTATCAGGTGGCACACGCCGCACTCATGCTGCCTGAGGGCAATTCGGCCTCGTTGCGCATCGCCGCCGGGTACCTGGGGCTGGTATGAGTCTTGTCTGGCGCAGGCCCCGAGGATCATGCAGGCCGTCACGAACGCCAGCCGAGTCATTTGAGCGCCATCAGGTAGACAGCCATCTGGCGTGCGTGCGCCTCATCGACGCCGAGATCAGGCATCAGCGTCGTCGGGCTCACGCTCTGCGGGTCGCGGATCCAGCGCACGAGATTTTCCGGCGTGTTCGGCAGTATGCCGGCGATGTATCTGCGGCGTGACCAATCGCTGAGTGCCGGCCCGACGTGAGAGTTCGGTCCGACGATCCCTTCGATGCGATGGCAGCTGTGACACGCGTACTGGCGCAGCAACATATCGGCACGGTCGGTGGAGAAAGTCGATCCGTCTCTGGCAGGCGGGCAGGACTCCGAAAGGGACGCGTCCTCCATCTGCCGATAGCGCTCTGGCGTCAGCAACGGCAAGGTCATGAGGAACGCGGTGGTCGACCATAGGCCTTCATCGGAGATCCTGAATTCCCAGGCCGGCATCCCCGTCATGCGCACGCCTTTCCTGGTGATGTAGTACAGGGATTCCGGTGGCCATTCTCGGGCCGATTCGGCAAGACTGTTCGGGATCGGCAACAAGCCTTTCGCTGCGTCGGACTGCGCCGATCCGGGCGAGCCATGGCATTGAACACAGTGCTGGCGATAGCACGACAGTCCACGCATGACCATGGCTGGATCCGTCAACGTCGGAGCGACGATGCTGCGGGAGGAATTGCGCACGGAAAAGCGCAAACCGGCATCCAGTATCCGATGCGTCAAGCGGAAGTGTTGTGTCGTGGCGTCGGTGCTTAAGGCACCCGACAGCAAAATCACGAAACCGCCGCCAATGCCCACTAGCACCAGCGCTATGGCGCCGGCCGCGGCGAGCAGAAATCCGCGTTTACGATGGATCTCGTATTTCATCGCGTGCGGCTATCGCGCGAGAGAGCAAGGCAACGCGCGTTGCGACCGGCCGCTGGCCGCATGCAGGCGACACCAGCGCGCCGTCTCACGAGGAAAATCCTGTGTCGGCGGACCCGTGGCTTGCATGAACATCTTGCAAAGATTCCGCAAGGGGCAGTTTGTTATGCCAGGCGCGATCTGCGACGATTTCTGCAAGACCCGTTACGTGCACAGCAATTGCGACCATTGGAAAAAGCGGTGATTGCGGCCACATACGCGTAGCGTGCCGCACCGCCTTCGATCGACCGGTGGCGATGCTCGATAGTTGGGGAATGCAGGTCTGGATTGATTGTTCCAACCTCGCACTGCAAACGTGCTGTGGTACAAAGAACGCGCCTACGCCGAATAGCCCTTTTGGTTTTGTTAGGATAGGCCTTGCGCCCGAAGTTCAGTGTCGCCGAGTATTCGGGATACGCCCTTTGGGTGAGGCTAGCTGCCTCCGTCGCAGCTCCCAAGGCAAGCGCCTGTCGGGAGACGCAACGGAACTTCCCGACCCATCTGATTCTCGACCTGGATTCGCATCCGGCGAGCCGAGGCCGACGCCGACGCCGCGCGGGCAGCGACGACGGCACTAGCGACCCGTCCAAGTTGTAGTTCGCCGTCTGTAAGGGGCGGTGAAAAGGAACCGAGGTACAACATGACCTTCGAGACACTTGCCCACGCGCTCGAGACCGGTTCGAGCGTCGACACCAAGGACAACCGCGAATTTATCGCAACCCGACACGCCGCTGACATCGCGCAGTTCCTCAAGGAGCATGATGCGCAGATCGACTGGCGCGTTCTCGACCTTATGGACCTTTCCAAGCAGGCCGAGGTTCTAGGCTATCTCGATCGCGGTATGCAGGTTGAACTTGCCAAGACCGCTTCGCGCAAGCGGCTGGCCAGCATCGTCACGGAGATGGGTGCGGACGAGCGCGCGGACTTCTTCAATGCGCTTACCGAAGACGAGCAGGAGGCGCTTCTGCCGGCACTTGCCCAAGCCGAACGCGAGGACATTCGCCGTCTTTCTGCCTATGAGGAGGCTACCGCCGGGGCCATCATGACCTCGGATTACGCGGTGCTGACCCCCAAGCTTACCGCTCGCGAGGCGCTGGATAAGCTCCGCCTCGAGGCTCTCGACAAGGAGACGATAAACCGTTCCTATGTCGTGGACGAGGATCGCAAGCTCGTCGGCTCGGTCAGGCTTCAGGATCTCATCCTTGTTGCCCCGACAGCCTTGGTGGAAAACATCATGGAGCGCGATACGCGCGCGGTACGGATTGACGAGGACCAGGAAGAGGTCGCGCGCAAGATCGCTCATTACGACCAGATCGCACTGCCGGTCGTCGACACGGAAGAGAGGATCGTGGGGATCGTCACCTATGACGATGCGCTCGACGTCCTCACCCAGGAAGCGACCGAGGACTTCCACAAATCAAGCACCGTGCGAGGCCTGACCGAAAGCATAGGGCGCGCCTCGATATTCATTTTGTATCGGGCGCGCGTGGGCTGGCTAGTGCTGCTGGTCTTCGGCAACATTTTTTCGGGCGCCGGCATCGCCCATTTCGAGGAAGTGATCGCCGTCCACATGGCGCTTCTGTTTTTCCTGCCGCTGCTGATAGCCTCGGGCGGCAATGCCGGCACGCAGGCTTCGACCCTTACGATTCGGGCCATGGCGACGGGGGAGGTGCGTCCACGAGACTGGGTACGGATGCTGGGGCGCGAAATCCTGGTCGCGGGGCTTCTCGGGCTGACCATGGCATTGGCTATTTATGGAATTGGTATGTGGCGCGGGGGGGCGGACATCGCCATTACCGTCTCGGTCTCCATGGTGATCATCGTGCTCGCCGGCTCGCTGATCGGGCTGACGCTGCCCTTCGTCCTCGAGCGCGTGCGTTTCGATCCTGCCACTGCCAGCGGACCGCTCGTTGCCTCGATCGCCGACGTCATGGGGGTTCTGGTCTATTTTGGGATTGCCCGGGCTGTCCTCTATTGAAGGGTCTCGCTGCTCCGGACGCCGGTGGTGGGCGGTGGCGTAAACGCCGTGCCCGCTCAGGGGCTGAAATGGCGGAGAGGGAGGGATTCGAACCCTCGAACACCCGTGAGGATGTTACTGGAATTCCAGTCCAGCGCCTTCGACCACTCGGCCACCTCTCCGATCACGACGTTGCCGGTTCAGCGGTTCAGTACCGGACTTGAGTTATTGACTTGTTGCGCAGCCGGCCATGGCTCGAAACCGCGAAACGTCAATAACTCAAGTCCGGCACCAGGCAAAACGTCAATAACTCAAGTCCGGCTCCTCCGAGCCGGGGCGCGAAGATTACAGGCAGTGCGGCGATCAGGCAAACGCAATGCCGGCGGACTGCAGGCCTTCGATGACCTGGGCATGGAACTGCCTGGCCAGCGGCACCAGGGGCAGGCGAATGCCGTCCGGGATCAGGCCCATGCGGGCGGCAGCCCACTTGACGGGGATGGGATTGGTTTCGACGAACAAGGCCCGGTGCAGCGGCTGCAAGGCGGCGTCCAGCCGGCGAGCCTCATCGCGCCGCCCGGCCAGGGCCGCGTCCACCACCGCGCGCACCTGGCGCGGCGCCACGTTGGCGCTGACGGAGATGACGCCCTGATAGCCGGCCAGGATGCTTTCGCAGGCCACCGGGTCGTCGCCGCTGAACAGCGCGATCCGCCCGCCGACCCGGAACAGCAATTCACGGTTGCGCTCCAGCGTCGGGGCCTCCTTCAGGCCGACGATATTGGGTATTTCAGCCAGCCGTTCCACGGTCTCGGGCTTGATGTCGCAGCAAGTGCGGCTGGGGACGTTGTACAGCACCAGCGGAATGTCGACGCTTTCGGCGATCTTGCGGTAATGCCGGTACAGGCCCTCCTGGTTGGGCTTGTTGTAATAGGGTGTGACCAGCAGGCAGGCGTTGGCGCCGGCTTCGGCCGCCAACTCGGTCAGTTCGATGGCCTCGAGCGTGGAGTTGGCTCCGGTTCCGGCGATCACCGGCAGGCGCTTGGCGGCGCGCTGCACGATCCGCCGTACCACCCCGATGTGCTCCTCGACGCTCAAGGTGGGGGATTCGCCGGTGGTGCCGACGGCGACGATGCCATTCGTGCCCTGGTCGATATGGAAATCGACCAGGCGATCCAATGCGGCGTTATCGACCGAGCCGTCCGTCTGCATCGGTGTAACGATCGCTACTAAGCTGCCGCTGAACATGGAAATCCTTCACGTAGTCTTGGTATCGGCCAATCTCGATCGCTGGTGGGCGCCAGGTGCCGCGACACCGGCTCTTTGCCGGTGGCCGGGATTGAGCATTCCGCGCTTTTCGGACGGAGTGTTGCGAGTATCTGGTCCAACGAGGTCAGAGTGGCCGGTTGCGAAACGGGGGCCTAGGGGGCTGTCGACCTGCGCGGTGCGGCCAAATCGATATTCTGTCGCCCTAGGAGATATCGTGATCGTACTGGGCGCGGGCGGGAGCGCGCAAGTCGATCCTGGCGGGGCGAACGCCGCAAGCGCGTTTTAAGTACGGGTGCTAGCCTGTAAACTAGCCGCCCATTCTCAATGATACTTTTTGCGATGCAGCTCATTGTCATTTCCGCGCTCGGCAGCGACCGCACCGGGTTGGTCTACGATCTGACCCGGGTCGTGTCCGACTGCTCGGGGAACATCGTCGACAGCCGCATGAGCGCGCTGGGCAGCGAGTTCGCCATGCTGTTGCTGGTCTCCGGCAACTGGCACACGCTGGCAAAGCTGGAAACCGAGCTCAAGCGGCTGAGCGAATCGAGCGGGATCACCATCTCCCTGCGGCGTACCGAGCAGCGTCCGCCACGCAAGGACGTGGTCACCTATTCGGTGGACATCGTCTGCCTGGATCAGTCCGGCATCGTATACAACCTGGCCGGCTTCTTCAGCTCGCGCGGCATCGACATCGCCGACCTGAGTACGCGCAGCTATGCTGCGGCCCATACCGGGGCGCCCATGTTTTCGGTGCAGATGGTGGTGCATATTCCGGCCAAGATCCATATCTCGGCGCTGCGTGAGGAGTTCATGGACGTGTGCGACCAGTTGAACCTCGATGCGATTCTCGAACCCCTGAAGGCATAACGCGCGCATGACAGGCAAAAAGGTCTCGCTCGGCAAGAAAATTCCCTCTTTTTCCCGCCCGGCCACCGGCGGCGGCGCGTGGAAGCCGGCGCTGAGCGCCGGCAAGAAGCTGGTGATCTACTTCTATCCGCGCGACAACACCCCCGGATGCACCAAGGAGGGGGAGGCATTTCGCGATCTGTATCCGGCTTTCAAGAAGGCCGGCACGCAGATCGTCGGCATCTCGCCCGACAGCGTGGCATCGCACGAAAAGTTCAAGGCCAAGATGTCCTTCCCGTTCGAGCTGCTGGCCGACGAGGATCACTCGGTTTGCGAACTGTTCGATGTCTTCAAGGAAAAGAGCATGTATGGACGCAAGTACATGGGTGTGGAGCGCAGCACTTTTCTCATCGACGGTGACGGTGTCCTGCGACGCGAATGGCGCAAGGTCAAGGTCGCCGGCCATGCGCAGGAAGTGCTGGCGGCCGCCCAGGAACTATGAGCAACGTTGCAATTGCGGATACCCGTGACCTTTAATAGCCGTGGCCGCGACCGCCATGGCCTGGAGGCGGGATTCCCCTCGGGCAGCACGGCCTGCCTTCGTTCTCGACGCCAGGACGACGTTGCCCTCAACGCAGCGCGCCGTCGAGCCTCCTGAATACTCCTTCCGACGACGAGATCATGCCCAAAGGCGAGCCTTCCCTGGAAACGAAGCGTCAGCGATCCACTGCGCGCGAGCGTCAGCAGCGCCGCCTGTTCGTGCTGGACACGAACGTGCTGATGCATGATCCGACGGCCATTTTCCGTTTCGACGAACACGACGTCTATATTCCGATGATCGTGCTCGAGGAGCTGGATGCGGGGAAGAAGGGGCTGTCGGAAGCCGCGCGCAACGTGCGCCAGGTCAGCCGCTTCCTGGACGAGCTGATGGCGAGCGCCAGCAAGACGCAGATCGACCGCGGCCTGGAATTGCCGGCCGGCCGTTCGGTCAACGGCGGCAAGCGGCAGGTGGGCGGACGACTGTTCTTCCAGACCAAGATCCTCAGCGGTGGCCTGCCGGATACGCTGCCGGGGCATGGCGCCGACAACGCGATCCTGGGACATACGCTGGCGCTGCAGCGGGAATTCACCGATGCGCGTGTCACCTTGGTCTCCAAGGACATCAATCTGCGCATCAAGGCGGCGATCATCGGCGTACATGCCGAGGATTACTTCAGCGACAAGACGATCGAGGATGCCGACCTCCTGTACAGCGGCACGCAGGCGCTGCCCGAGGATTTCTGGGAGCGCCATGGCAAGAACATGCAATCCTGGCAGGAGCAGACGCGCACTTACTATCGCGTGCACGGGCCGATGGTGCGTGACTGGCATGTCAATCAATTCGTGTTCCAGAAGGAAGCGGATGGGCTGGAAGCGCAGGTCCGGCGCATAGAGGGCAACGAGGCCGTGATCGAGCTGGTGCGCGACTACCGCAACGAGCGCCATGGCATCTGGGGCATCAATGCGCGCAATCGCGAGCAGAACTTCGCGCTGAATCTATTGCTTGATCCGCAGATCGACTTCGTCACGATCCTGGGTCCGGCCGGCACCGGCAAGACTTTGCTGACCCTGGCGGCGGGTCTGGCCCAGACGCTGGAGAACAACGCCTACAGCGAAATCATCATGACGCGCGTGACGATTCCGCTGGGGGAGGACATCGGCTTCCTGCCGGGTACCGAGGAGGAGAAGATGGAACCCTGGATGGGGGCATTGATGGACAACCTGGAGGTCTTGACCCAAAGCCAGGAAGGTGGCAACTGGGGGCGGGCGGCGACCAACGACCTGTTGCGCAACCGGATCAAGATCCGCTCGCTGAATTTCATGCGCGGACGCACGTTCCTGAATCGCTTCGTCATCCTGGACGAGGCCCAGAACCTGACGCCGAAGCAGATGAAGGCGCTGGTGACGCGCGCCGGGCCGGGCACCAAGCTGGTATGCCTGGGCAACATTGCGCAGATCGATACGCCGTACCTGACCGAGACCACCTCCGGCTTGACCTATGTGGTGAATCGTTTCCGCGACTGGCCGCACGGCGGACACATCACTTTGCTGCGCGGCGAACGCTCGCGCCTGGCCGATTACGCCTCGGAAGTGCTGTAGAGATGGCTACCAGCAGGACCAGGGCGACGGCTCGCACCTCCCCCCGGCGCGGCAGCCAGGCCGAACCCCGCACCAAGGCCCGCGCCGGCAGCCAGGCCAAGGCACGGGCGGCCGAGAGTGCGACGCAGCTTGGCCGGCCGGTGGACTTGCCGTCCTCGCCGCAGGCGGCGGTGCTGGAGCGGGTGCCCGATCCTCATCCGGCGAAGCGCTATCTGGTGCGCTTCGTCGCGCCGGAGTTCACCTCCTTGTGCCCGGTGACCGGCCAGCCTGATTTCGCGCACCTGGTCATCGATTACGTGCCGCGGCGTTGGCTGGTCGAGAGCAAGTCCTTGAAGTTGTATCTGGGGTCCTTTCGCAATCACGGCGCGTTTCACGAGGACTGTACGATCGCGATCGCCGAGCGGCTGGTTCAATTCCTGAAGCCGCGCTGGCTACGCATCGGCGGCTACTGGTATCCGCGCGGAGGCATCCCCATCGACGTGTTCTGGCAGACCGGCCGGGCGCCGGCGGATCTGTGGATTCCGGAGCAGGGCGTGCCGTCGTATCGAGGACGAGGATAGCATCGGCATCATGGCCTGCCAGCGCGCCGCGCCTCTGCTATAGTTCGCCGCTTCGCTAGCGCGAGGCGCTCGGACCTGTCGTCCATGAGCGCGGCCAGGGCTCGGCCGTGGGGCCGTGATCTGGTCCGCTTCGAAGTTCAATGGTGGCTCGCGTCGGTTTCTCCGCGACGATTAACCGCGAATCCCGCCAGGCCCGGAAGGGAGCAACGGTAACGGTGATATCGGGCGCCGGAGAGGTGCTGGCGCGGGCCGCCTCCATCCCAGCGCGA
>JBEBRC010000101.1:0-11698 GCA_040395055.1 Steroidobacter denitrificans | reverse complement strand
ATGATCACAGTGGATTATCCTCCCGGCGCCGCCGACCCCATCCATCGGCACCATGCGCACGGCTTTGTCTACGTGCTGGAAGGGTCGATCGTCATGCAAGTCGAGGGCGGCAAGGAAGTCACGCTGGCGCCGGGACAAACATTCTATGAAGGCCCTCGAGACCTGCACGTCGTCGGGCGGAACGTAAGCAGCACCAAGCCGGCAAAATTTCTGGTGCTGCTGCTGAAGGATCAAGGGGCGCCGGTGCTGACGGTCGAGCAGCCTTGACGCAGGCCAGAGCCTCGGCCGCCACGACTCGCCCCGGGCACACGTCCTGTACCTGGGCATTAGTGCTCAAGGTACGAATCGAGGCCCGGCCGGCGTGGTCGCGTCGCCACATCAGGCATTCGCATGCTCGCGGCGGCTCAAAACAACGCCGCGGCAGTGTTTTCACTGACCGTCGCGCGAGTAAAACTGCTGCAGACGTGGCGGTACACCGGCAAGACCGCTTGTAACAGCCGGTAATCGGACTATTCTTACCCTGACAGCACTGGAATTCACGAGCACGGATACGAGCGTTTTCCGGCCAGTCAGCGAAAGAACCTGTTCCCGATCTTCTCCTCCCTCGAGGTCCTTCGCCATGAACGGCCCAGACAGCGGGATCGTATCATTTGGACGTTTCCGACTATCACCAGCGAGCCGCGAAATCGAACGCGACGGTGTTCCGCTGGCATTGGGGCATCGGGCGCTGGATATTCTGATCGTGCTTGTCGAGCACGCCGGCGAGATAGTGAGTCACCGGGATCTTATCGCGCGTGTGTGGCGCGGTCTCGTGGTCAGCCCCGGGAACCTCAGAGTCCACATGAGCGCTTTACGCAAGGCGCTGGGTGATGGCAAGGCGGGCGCTCGCTACATCGAGAACGTGACCGGCCAGGGCTACTGTTTCGTCGCTCAGATCACTCGCGGAATCTCCGCCGTCTCCTCGGCACGATACCCTGAATTCCCGGATGCTGCCCGCAGGCGGCTCGCCCTGCCGCCAACATTGGCCAGAATGATTGGCCGTGAGGAGATCGTACATTCCGTTGGTGCCGATCTTATTGCCGAACGATTCGTCACCATCATTGGTCCCGGAGGCATGGGCAAGACGACGGTCGCGATCGCCGTCGCTCATGCAATGCTGCAAAAGTTCGGCGACACGGTCTGCTTCGTCGATCTTGGCGCGGTCGCAGACCCGGCACTGGTTGCCGTAACCATCGCGGCCTCGCTGGGCCTCACGGTCCAGATCGCCGATGCGCTGCCGACGCTGCTGGAGTACCTTCGAACACTGAAAATCCTGCTCGTGTTCGACAATTGCGAACACGTCATCGATACCACGGCCATGTTGGCCGAAGCGCTTTTCAGAGAGGCTCCCGGCGTTCATATCCTCGCCACCAGCCGCGAGGCGCTTCGGGTCGAAGGTGAACACGTCTACTGGCTGCCGGCGCTGGCGAGTCCGTCGCCGCAGTCCAGCATGAGGGCTGCTGACGTACTTGCGTTCCCGGCCGTTAAGTTGTTCATGGAGCGCGCCGCTGCCAGTGGCGGGAGCTTCGAGCTGAACGACGAGAACGCGCGGATCGTGGCCGGCATCTGTGGCAGGCTGGAAGGCATCGCGCTCGCGATCGAGTTCGCAGCAGGACGGGTAGGTAGCTACGGCATCGCAGCAACTGCGGATCTGCTGAACAAGAATCTTGGATTGGACTGGCGGGGACGACGCACCGCTCTTCCCCGCCACCAGACACTGCGCGCCTTGCTCGACTGGAGTTACGGCTTTCTTCCCGATGCGGAGCAACTTGCGCTACGTCGAGCGTCGGTGTTCGTGGGTTCATTCACTATTGAGGCGGCCAATGCCGTGGTGGGAGGACAGGCAGACGACGCCACCACGACCAACTCGCTGGACGCCCTGGTCGCCAAATCCCTCCTATCCGTTGTAGCCGGCGAGGACGGTGCGGCGCGATACCGGTTTCTTGAAACGACTCGAATCTACGGCCGGGAGAAACTGCACGCAAGCGACGAAGCGCCGATGACTGCGCGGCGCCATGCGAAGTACTTCGCGACGCTCCTAGATTGCCACCATGGCGGGCAGATCGACCTGGAATACACCGGCCGCGCACACGCATTGCGAGAGCATCTAGGAAATGTACGCGCCGCGCTCGAGTGGTGCTTCGCGCAGCGTGAGAAGGATTTCAATGTGGTACTGGCGGTCGACCTCGCTGCCGCCGCGGCCCCCGTGTTCTTCGAGCTGTCATTGTTGAGCGAATCCTACAAATGGAGCTCGGCGGCGCTCGCTGTACTCGATAAGGCCACGAGCGGCGGCCGGCGCGAGATGGTCCTGAGGAGCACTTGGGCCATATCGTCGATGTGGATCCGAGGAAACAGCGATGATGTGCCGTCTGCCATCGCGCGAGGCTTGGCGCTCACCCATCCCTTCAATGAACTGTCGCAGCGGCTTCGCATGCTGGCGACGCGGCATGTTTTCCAGACACGGGTCGCCAATTTTCGCGGTGCGCTTGCAGCGGCCGAAGAGTGGGATGTCGCCGCCAAACAAGTCGGCGATGTGTCGTGCCTGGCAATCTCCGATTTGATGCAAGGCGTGGCTCGGCATTTCCTGGGCGATCAGGCGGCTGCGAGCCAACACTTCGAAGCGGGCTTTGCGCGCGCGGGTGAGCGGAATCTTCAGCTGTGCGGCAACGACCACCGCGTGCGGGCATTGATCACCTTGTCGCGCGTCCTGTGGCTCACCGGATTTCCCGATCGTGCAATGGAAACGGCACGGCAGGCAGTACGCACGGCGATGAGGTCCGGGAAGCCACTCGACACTTGCTTCGCGCTGCTTTACACCGCCCCCGTGTACCTGTGGTGCGGCCGCTGGGACGCTGCGCAGGAGGTTCTGGAGCAGCTGCTGAGCCACACGCATTGGCAAGCACTGAAGCCGTTCCACATCGTCGCACTCGCGATGCAGGGGGCTTTGCTTATCGGGCGCGACGAGACGGATCAAGGGACTGCCACGCTTCGGGGAGTGCTGCAAAAAATGCGGGCCGAGCGGCAGAACGTCGTGGGAACGTTCGTCGCGTGCTGGATGGCGGACGGCTTGGCGACATCGGGACGATCCGAGGAAGCACTCACGGTCATACATGCCGCCAGGCGCAATGCCGTGGGCGGCGCAGAGGCCGTGCACCTGCCCGAGCTACTGCGTCTGCAGGCACAGGCGCTCCTCTCGATATCCCAGGCCAACGAAGCGCGCGCAGTACGGCTTCTCATTCGATCCTGCCGGATCGCGCGGCGCCAGTGCGCTCTATCATGGGAATTGAGATCAGCCTCGGCCCTGGCGCGCATTCGAACCCGCAGCGGCGACTACGAACAGGCCCGTCATTTGCTCTCGACGATCTACAATCAATTCACCGAAGGCTTCGAGACTCAAGATCTCAAAGCTGCCAAGCAGCTGCTGGCGCAGCGCGACGGCAAACATGGCTCTCGCACGCCTGCCGACATCGAAGATCAGGTACCCGGTAGCCCGCTCCCCACCCCTTGCGGCCAATTCAACCATGCGGCGGGCTCCCAAAGCGTGGCAAGCGGCCCCGAGTAATGTCCTCACCTGCCCCGGCCTGATGCGCAATGCGCGGACGATCCTCGATGCGCCGCAGTCGCCGCGGGATTCCCCATACAAGCACCATACAAGCAACCAGGCTCACTGGAGCTGGGATATCATATCCGTAACGATTAGCGGCGAAGACTTGCCGCGACGCAGGAGCCGACACGAAATGAGCGACAGCCGCAAATTGGCATTTGATGTGGAGCAGCACCCGAGCCCGGTACCCGCGCATGAGCGCGAGGCGCTGCTCCAGAGCCCCGAATGGGGCCGTGCCTTCACCGACCACATGGCCACGATCCGTCATTCGCGCGAGCGCGGTTGGCATGAGCCGAAGATCGAACCGCGCAAGACGCTCGATCTGGATCCCGCGCTGACGGCTCTGCATTATGCGCTGGAAATCTTCGAGGGCATGAAGGCTTACCGCCTGCCCGATGGGGGAGCTACCCTGTTCCGGCCTGACGCCAATGCTCGCCGATTCCGCAACTCCGCCGATCGGCTCGCCATGGCGCCACTGCCGGAAGAGCTGTTCGTCGAATCCGTCCGGGAGCTGGTGCGAGTCGACCGTGGCTGGATTCCCTCGACTGAGGGCGCCTCGCTCTATCTGCGCCCCTTCATGATCGGTACTGAGATCACACTCGTCCCCAAGCCGTCGGCCGACTATCTTTATTGCGTGGTTGCCTCGCCGGTCGTCTCTTACTTCAAGGCCGGTGCATCAGCGGTGACGCTCTGGCTCTCGGAGAACTTCACCCGAGCAGCACCCGGCGGTACGGGGGCGGCGAAATGCGGCGGCAATTATGCCGCCAGCCTTGCCGCGCAGGCGGAAGGGCTGCGCGAGGGCTGCGAACAGGTCGTGTTTCTCGATGCGGTCGAGCGACGCTGGGTCGAGGAGCTCGGCGGCATGAACGTCTTCTTCGTCTTCGACGATGGTTCGTTGCAGACACCGCCGCTCACCGGCACGATCCTGCCCGGCATCACCCGGGATTCCCTCATCACGTTGGCACGCGATCTGGGGCTGACCGTCCGCGAGGAGCCGTACGCCATCGATCAATGGCAAAAGGATGCCGAAAGCGGCCGGCTCAGCGAAGCATTCGCGTGCGGCACAGCCGCCGTCGTGACGCCGATCGGCATGGTTAAGGGGCGCACGCGCCACTTCACCATCGGCGACGGCAAGCTCGGACCGGTCACCGAGCGACTTAGGACAGCCTTGACGGACATTCAATTCGGACACGCGCCAGATCCCCACGCCTGGCTGGATCGCCTGTTCTGAACAGGGCGATGCGCTCGCCTTTGTGGCGAGCGCACGCGGCCTTTTGATCAGGTTTTGTCGTCTATGGGAGCATCCGGGCCGTTCTTCTTCACCGATGCAATGCCATTCTCTCGTGCCGATGTGCTGCTGTACATCTCACTGCGTCCGATAGTCTGGCCATTGCCTGCGACCAGTACGAAGTAAGGCGAATCGTCTTTGGCCGTTTCACGCCTGTAGTGCTCGTCAGCGGCTGAGTGCTTCTTGACTGATTCAATGCCATTGATCGCCGATGCCTTGGCCGTATAGCGTTCGCTGGTCAGAATAGGTTCGTTATTGCCTGCCAGCAGGTTGAACATGAACTGATTGTCGGATGTGTTTTTAAGAACGTATCGGGCAGCCATGCGGCCTCTCCTTATTGGTTATTGCGCTGCCAAAAATAGCAGCCTTCGAACATGGTTTAAAGCTCTTGAGAGCGCACTGTCGCACCGGGCCACCCAGGAGGCCAGCTCGGCACCGGCGCGACTCAAGGTCGTGCTGCTTTGAAGAGCTGCTCTGCTCAGACGCCGCCAGACCCGCAGCACACTCCGGGTCGGCTGCAATGGCATTGACTGACGTTGATTCTCGCTGGAACCCGTTTTGAGGGTATCCTGCATGCATCATTGCACGACGAGGATTCACGATGCGCCTGATCCCGCTGTTCGCACTGTCGTTGCCCCTGCTTGCCTGCAGCCCCCAGCCGCCCGCGGTTGCGCCTGAACCTGCGTCGCAGACGACAGTGGCCGAATTCGCCCTCGCCGAAACCGACATCGCCACCCTGCAGTCACAGATGAGCGCAGGGGAGCTGAGCAGCCGCGAACTCACGCAGGCCTACCTCGACCGTATCGCCGCCATCGACGATGCCGGCCCCGCGCTCAACGCAGTCATCGAACTCAATCCGGACGCCTTGCGGGAAGCCGACGCACGCGACGCAGAGCGCGAGGCAGGGCAGATACGCGGTCCGCTGCACGGCGTGCCGATTCTGTTGAAAGACAACATCGATGCGACACCAATGGTGAACTCGGCCGGCTCACTCGCGCTGGCGGAGCATCGCCCTCAGGCCGATGCCTTCCTGGTACATAGGTTGCGCGAAGGCGGCGCGGTGATTCTCGGCAAGACCAATCTCAGCGAATGGGCCAATTTCCGCTCGACGCGCTCGACCTCCGGCTGGAGCGCACGCGGCGGACAGACCAAGAATCCGTATGCGCTCGATCGCAATCCATGCGGCTCGAGTTCCGGTACAGGCACGGCCATTGCAGCGAGCATGGCGGCAGCCGGCATCGGCACGGAGACGGACGGCAGCATCATCTGTCCGGCGTCGGTTGCCGGTCTGGTCGGCATCAAACCGACCGTCGGACTAGTCAGCCGCCACGGCATCATCCCGATCGCGCACAGCCAGGACACCGCCGGCCCAATGGCGCGCAGCGTTGCGGATGCAGCCGCCGTACTCGCCACGATCGTCGGCCCCGACGAGGGCGACAGCGCAACCGCGGCAAGCGTCGATCACGCTGTGCCCGACTACCAGGCGCACCTGAAGAAGGATGCGCTGAACGGTGCGCGCATAGGCGTATTGCGCAAGTCCATGGGTTTCCACCCCGCTGTAGACGCGGAGTTCGAGCGTGCACTATCCGCCATCGAGGCAGCGGGCGGAGTAATCGTCGATGCCGACATCGCCACCAAAGGCAAATGGGGCGAAGCCGAGCTGGAGGTACTGCTCTACGAATTCAAGAGCGGCCTGGAAAGTTATCTCGCCACCGCCGATGCACCAGTCAAGTCGTTGGCAGAGCTGATCGAGTTCAACCGCAGGAACGCCACCACGGAGATGCCCTATTTCGCCCAGGAACTGTTCGAACAGGCGCAAGAAAAGGGATCTCTCAATGACACGGCGTACAAGGATGCACGGGATAAAGCGCGGCGACTGGCGGGCCCGGAAGGGATCGACGCCACACTGCGGGCACAGAAGCTCGACGCTTTGATTGCACCCGCAACGGCGCCCGCGTGGCTGACGGATGCTGTACTGGGCGATCATTTCGTCGGCGCAAGCTACGGCGCAGCGGCGGTCGCAGGCACACCGAGCATCACCGTGCCGATGGGCGAAAGCTTCGGCCTGCCCGTCGGCATCGTCTTCATGGGTCCGGCCTGGAGCGAACCGCGCCTGATCGAGCTCGCCTACGCATTCGAGCAGATCACCAAGGCGCGCAAGCCCCCGCGCTTCCGAGCAACGGTCGATCTGACCGCAAAGGCGGCAGGTACGGATCGGTGACGCACTAGGTCGACAAAGTTCGGAATCCACGCTGCGCTGCCGGCGTGGTCGCCGAATACGCTGGCTGGCCGGCATCTAGGTATAGATTCGGCTTCAATCACCCTCATTGAACGGTTTATAACAACAACACATTGGTAACTGGCTTGCGTCGCGCCCGGCCGTGCGGAGGCCAGAAACGGCAGTGGGCGTACAAGGATCGGCCTGCCTACACACGCTACCACAACCTCCCCCCCGATCCGGACAGCGAAAAACGGGGCTTTCATCTACTCGAGCCATAGTCGGCGAGCTGGAATCAAAGGCGAGCTGCCCAGTCTCATTGCCTGTCCCCAGCGAGAAGAATGAATTTCCCGCAACCAATTAGGTTGGATCGAGAGGTGTCAAGGCACAGGTATCGCGATGAGCGCCGCCGAGCGGCTGGTCGATCATCCGTGAGCGAGAGAATACTCGCCTGCAAACCGTCGCTCGCTGGATAGATTCCCGATTTCCGCGCGTGATATGGTTCGGCCGGGTCCGATTTCCTGGGCTCGATCAGTGGGAGTCGCAATGAACACATTTGGAAAAACAAGCGCCGTTCTCATCCTGGCAGGCATAGTGGGGGCATTGCCGGTCATGGCAGCCGACACCCCCTCAATGAGCTTCTTCGTCACCAGCAAGGGATCCGGCAATGGCGCCGATCTCGGCGGCCTCGCCGGGGCGGATGCGCTCTGCAACGAACTCGCAAAGGCGGCGGATGCGGGCGACAAGACCTGGGCCGCCTATCTCAGCACGCAAGGTCCAGGCGCAGTCAACGCCAAGGATCGCATCGGCACAGGGCCCTGGCACAACGCCAAGGGCGTATTAATCGCGAAGGACGTAGCAAGCCTTCATGATGCCAGCGTCAACATCAACCACGAGACCGCACTCGATGAGAAAGGACAACCGGTTCCTTTTGTGAAAGTGAATGCGGAGGGCACAGCGCTGCCGCGCGATCAGCAAACTGGCGTCGAGCACGACATCCTCACCGGCACGCAGGCTGACGGCACAGCCTTCGCAGCGGGTGAGGATCGAACGTGTAAGAACTGGACCTCGAGTTCCGACGGCACGGCGATGCTGGGTCATCATGACCGCCGTAGCCTGCAACCCGGTGTATCGCCCTGGAGCGCAGCGCATCCGTCTCAGGGCTGCAGCCAGGAGAAACTGGTCGCCACGGGCGGGTCGGGTCGATTCTACTGCTTCGCCAAGTAAGCTCAGCAAGGTACCTTCGAGCCCGGGCCTGCGCTACCAACACATGGCAGCGCAGGCTCGGGTTTCCGGTACGTACTCGTTTCCCATCGAATCGTGGAATCACGATTCCTTTTGTAGCGGACGGTTCGCCACGGACGAGTGAATACTCTTCACCCAGGATTCCAGTTCCGCGCTCGATACGGAGCCAAGCTTGCTGTGGACCACACGGCCCTGTGCATCCAGCAGCACCGAGTACGGCAAGACACCTCCGGTATCGCCGAACAGCGTGGCGCTACCGCGCCCACTCTCGGGGATCGTCTCGACCAGGATCGGAAAGCTCACTGGCACTCGTTTCAGGAATGCCCGCACGGCGTCGGCTTTATCGGTTGCGATACCTATCACGCGCACGCCACCTACGTTCGCTTGTGATTTCGAGAATGCGTCCAGATCGGGCATCTCCTTGATGCAGGGTCCGCACCAACTTGCCCAGTAGTTGATCAGCAGTGGCTGTCCTGCCCATTCACTTAGCGCATGCCGCTTGCCTTCCAGGTCGATCAGTTCAAAATCCTGCGCTGCCTTGGCGACCTTCTTCTCAACGACGCCGGTACTTTCGTTCGACCAGGCGGTACCCTTCTGCAATCCAATCGCTAACATCGCGAGCGGCAGCACAACTACCCAAAGCAACAAAGCGGACTTGTTCATACGAGGGTTCTCCTTTCAGCTCAACAGCGGGCCGAGCAACCCAGCGAACAGCACGACCAACGCGCGCGCTGCGTCCAGGGACGCCACCGTCAAAGGCGTCACCGAGTACCTGCTGCGCTGCTGGAAAGCACGAATTGATCGTCGGTCAATGCCCGAAGAAAGGCCTCGATATCTGCCTTCTCGACCTCGGATAGGCCCAGCGGGCCGCTCATCGTCGCATCCCTGCCCCTCGCGCCCGGCACAATCTTGTCCGGATCATCGTAGTAATCGATCACCTCCCGCAGTGTCGTGAACATGCCGTTGTGCATGTAAGGCGCGGTCACGGCTACGTTACGCAGCGAGGGAACCTTGAACTGTCCGTTGTCTTGCGGATTGCCCGTAAACTCGCCGCGCCCACGGTCAGTAAGCCGCTCGCCATCAAACAAGCCGATGTTGCGGAAGCGATCCGAAGTGAAATCCTCGCCCGAGTGGCATTCGGCACACTTTCCCTTGCCGATGAACAGCAGGCGACCGCGCCTGGCCGACTCCGACATCGATGAATCCTCGCCATGCACGTAGCGATCGTAAGGCGTGTCCACCGTATCCAGCGTCTTCTGGAATGCTGCCAGCGCGCGCCCGAGGCTGCGGGCAGTCGCCGGCCCGCTATAGGCAACCTGGAATTGCTGGCGATATTCAGGATCGGCGTTGAGCCGTTCCAACGCCTGTGCAATCGGCAGCGCCATCTCCACCGGATTCTCGATAGGGAAGACGGCTTGGTCTTCAAGTGTCTCGGCACGACCGTCCCAGAACAGAGACGTTCTTCCCGATGAATTCATGACGGTCGGTGTGTTACGGATGCCTTTCGCTCCCTCCACACCCAAACTGACTGCACGGTTGTCGGCAAATGCAAACTGCGGCTGATGACAGGAAGCGCAGCTGATGCTCTGGTCCCTGGATAGAATCGGATCGAAGAACAATTTTCGACCCAGTTCGACACGTGCGCCCATTTGGTCGAGCGGACGTTCGGACGCCGGGGACGCCGCATTGGAACTGCACGCGATAAGTACGCCGCACAGAATGCCATATATCCTCGGTCCACCAATCAAGCCAGTCACTGGGAGTTCTCGTACGCAGCTGCTATTCGTGGACATCGATCCGGATGCTTCGTGAGTGATCAGGGAAGTTCAATCAAGAAACTCTCTTCGAAGAGCGTGCACAGACCGCTTGCTTCGAAGCAGGTCTGTCCCTTGATCAGCCCCTTGACGGATCCGGCGCCCTCTTCAAGGCGCACGCGCTGCTTGAATTCGGCGTTCTGAGAAAAATAGGTGTAGCTGTATTCCCCCGCAAAATTCCTGTCGGTCCTACGGATGGAGCCGATCGCTTGCGGCGCACCCAGCGCGGCATGCCCGTCTTCCACCATGATCTGTGCCGACCGCGGGCCGAAATCGACCGTCTCGAAGTCCGACGAATACAATATCCAGCCCGGCTGAATCGACGCCTCGAGTACCAGATCGATTTGGCCGGGGCTGCCCTCGACCGGCTGAGCATGCCAGTTCCACTGCAGCGTGCTGTCCTGGCGTGCATCGCTGGCGATTGCCACACCCGGCAGTCCGTTCGCCACTATCCAGCTCATCAATATCAATATACGCGCGCGCTTCATTCTTTCGATCTCGATCAAGGTAACGAAACCCCGCCCACGGCAGTGCATCACCGTGGACGGGGCGCGGATTTTCAATCAGTGCGCGGATGCAACCTTCTCGGTCGCATACGGATTGGGCTCCGCAATCAGCTCATCGAGCAGCGTGTTGAACTTCTTGACGTACTCGTCGTAGTACTCGCCGGTGACCGTGCCGGTATAGCCGGTGTAGATCTCGCGTACTTCGCCCTTGCGATCGATGATGATCGTGGTCGGGAACGCCGCCATGTAGTTGAGGCCCTTCAGTCTCTCCGTCGCTACCATCTTGTCGGCGATGCCACCAAAGACGATGTCGTAGCGGATGTCGAAGTAATCCTTGAACTTTCCCAGGACTTTCTGGAAATAGCCGAAATCGTCTTCCTGCTCGAATGCGATCGCCACCGCTTCCACGCCACGCTGCTGGTTGGCCTTGAACCAAGGTGCCAGGAAGTACGTCTGGTCGGTGCAATTCGGGCACCAGGTGCCGATCACTTCGACGATCACCACCTTGCCCTGGTACTTCTCATCGCTCAGCGAAACCGGCTTTCCTTGCAGATCCGGGAACGTGAAATCGATGGTTTTCCGGCCGTCCTGCAAAAAAGTCAGTTGGTACGGATCGGGCAATTGGGCGTTCGCATCCTTCCTGCCTTCGAACTTCACAACGTTGTAGATACCGCTGCCGAAAGCGCCCTGGATGTTGCCGTCCTCATCGATCGTGCCCTTGATCAGGCGCGGGCTGGGGCCACTGAAGTGCGACAGGTAGAAACGGTTGCCCTGCACCGTTCCCTCCAACTCGCGGGTATCGCCCACTACGGTCATGAACACACCACTGAGGTGATTGCCCTCCTGCTTCAAAAGTGCCACCTGCTCTCGCTTGTCCGCTCTGGCCGACTTGTCGAGCTGCAACACGGCCCACTTGCCGTTCAAATCGCCTTCCGCCGCAACATCCTTGCCTGGCTCGACGAAACGCCAGGACTTGCCAAACTC